>CAJQNH010000108.1 GCA_905479615.1 uncultured Eudoraea sp. | reverse complement strand
CCCAAAGCCTTCTAAATGTGCTTTACCAAAATTAGTAATGTAGCCAAAATCTGGTTGAGCCAAACTACTTAAAAAATTAATCTCCTTCTGATGATTGGCCCCCATTTCTATAATCGCCATTTCCGTGTCTTCCTTAATGGTTAACAGGGTGAGGGGCACACCAATATGATTGTTTAGGTTGCCTTTTGTGGCAATGGTCTTAAACTTCTTAGTAAGCACCTCATAAATTAATTCCTTGGTGGTTGTTTTGCCATTGCTGCCTGTAAGGGCAATGACCCGCGCCTTGCTTTTTAACCTGTGTAAGGTGGCCAATTGCTGCAAAATGTGTAGTACATCATGCACCAGAATATACTTATCCGAGATCTTATAGTGTGCTTCGTCTATAACTGCATAGGCTGCACCTTTCTCCAGGGCTTCCTTCGCAAAGGAATTCCCATTAAAGCTGGGTCCTTTTAAAGCAAAGAACAGACAATTAGGCCTAATTTTTCTTGTGTCTATACAGACTTCGGGGAAGTTTAAAAAAACCTGGTGGAGTTCTTCGATTGTCATGCCCTAAAGATAAAAAAAGCCCCGACTAATTAGTCAGGGCTTTACTATGTTTTTAATAATGTTCGGACTTATTTGGCTTTTTTGCCACGTACCGTTTTATTTTTTGTTTTTGCTTTAGAACCAACTCTAGACATAGCACAACGGAAGCCGATGTAATCTGTAGCCATATATTGTGGCAAAAATCTTCGTTGAGCAGGATCTAACCAATACGCTCTGTCTCTCCAGGAACCTCCTTTGTAAACCCTAACTTCATCGTTAATTAAAGTAGTTCTTTCATTATTGGTATCGTATCCTCTAACAATATTACCTAGAGAATCTCTTGATATAGTGTGCTTTGGAGAATTGTACATTTTACGCTGGTTCTCTTGGTCTTCCTCATCGTTGAATTGTTCAAAGAAACGGGAAGAACCTGCATCTCCATCTCTATACCCTCTATTGTCACTTTCAGAGAAATTGGTTCGTAAGTAGGTTTCTTCGCTGTCTACAGGAACCATCAGGATTTCTCCCGGCAGATTCACAGCAACTACTTTTCCATTTGGAAGCGTGTCAAAAACGATACTGTCTCTTAAAATATTCACTTTCCCATCTGCTCCAATAGCAGTTTTGGTGTAGATATTTCCTCTGTAGTAATTAAAGTCGCTTATTTGATCATCAACAATTGGTCGGTATACATCTGCTACCCACTCGGCAACATTCCCTGCCATATCGTAAAGCCCAAGATCATTTGGTTTGTACGACTTAACTTCTGCAGTAATGTCAGCACCATCATCGGACCATCCTGCAATTCCGCCGTAATCACCTTTTCCTTGTTTAAAGTTGGCTAATTGATCACCTCTACCTACACGTTGACCATTTCTGGTATACTCACCTTCCCATGGATATTTTTTTCTACCACGGTAGTTGTTATATTCCCTGCTTCCCTGTAAGGCTGCAGCTGCATATTCCCATTCTGTTTCTGTAGGTAATCTGTATTCCGGAGAAATGATACCGCTACTTCTTTTAGCAAATACGGATACCGAATCTTTTTTCTTATTTCCTTGTAAGGAATCTATTTGCCCGTTGTAAACAGATTCTGGTCTGTTTAGATAAGCTTCTGTATTAAATGTGCCGTTAACTTCTCCTGTGATTGCCTGATATTTGGCATCTTTTGCCAAATAACCTTCTCTTTCTAACATGGCCTCATTTACACGGTCTGTTCGCCATTCTGCATATTGAGCAGCCTGAATCCAGTTAACACCTACTACAGGATATTCTGCATAAGCAGGATGACGCAGGTAATTATTGGTCATGGTTTCATTAAACCCTAAACGGTTTCTCCAAACCAATGTATCTGGCAATGCGCCAATATAAATGTTGGCATATTTTGGATTTTCCGGAGGGTACACACTTTTTAAGTAATCTAGATATTCCAGATACATAACATTGGTTACCTCTGTTTCATCCATATAAAAAGACTGTACATGTTGGGCTGATGGTGTATTGTTCCAATCGTGCATTACATCATCCTGTACTTTACCTTTTGTAAATGTACCCCCTTCAATAAATACCAGACCAGGAGACGTTTCTTGCTCCTTAAAATCTGAATTGTACTGAAAACCTCCTTCTTTAGCATTAATCTGCCAGCCTGTGGCTCGAGAAACATTCTTAGAGCCAGAAGACTTTTTGTTACAGCTGGTGGTCGTAAAACCGGCTACTAATACTGTGCATGAGAGTACAACTTTGATAAATTGTTTTTTCATCTGTTGATCTTTGATTTTAATAATTTGTCAGATGTAATTCGCCTTCAACTACGATAAGTAGGTTATACTTGGGTTTAAGACTCCTTCCATTCATTTTGGACTTGCTATTAAGACGAATCCCTTATTTTATAAGCGACGCGTCCACTGTGTTTATTGATTATTATAATACTTTCGGCTATTTAAACGATGTTTTGCACATTATATTTTATAGCCTTCAAAATATTTCATCCCTGTAATCCATATGTTTTACAGGCAATCTTTACAAATTGATAACGGAACAAAATTAATTATAGTATGAGTTGCTGCTTTTCTTTTGCAATAGGCCGTGATATATACATTATTAGATGAATGCACTCTTGTCTGGTATTATTAATTAATTGAGCCGCTAAATAAGGAATATTTGTTACGATGTAAATATTAGTCCCTTTTATACAAGATATTGTTAAAAAGCTCGTTTACCACATGTACAAATAATTAATTCGGAGAGAACTTTATGTGGGTATGTACATGCCTTCCATATAATATAAACAGATAACGTAGACCACTAAACGGCTACTAGTTTCTTACAGAATTAATTGAAAAATAGATACTTTGAAAAAAATAAGAAGATTCGCAGGTA
>CAJQNH010000107.1 GCA_905479615.1 uncultured Eudoraea sp. | reverse complement strand
TGATAGGACTTATGGGACAGTTTTATCTCGTTATTGTTACTGCCGTGGTTATTGAAAAATATATCAGGCACAGTACCAAGACGGAATGATAAGCAGGAGAACTTGTACTTGTTAGATCAACTTAAAATGCTTCATTTACACCAAAGTAAATCCCACTCTGTCCATCTATCCCTCTTCCATAATCCAGCCTGAGCCAGGTACTTTTATCTTTAATAAGTTTAAAACGTATTCCTCCTCCAATACTTGGTTTCATGTTGTTAAAACTGAAAAGATCACCGACCTGATCATTCACACTGCCAAACAATCCAAAACCAGCTAAAGTCCATCGCTCTTTAAACCGCCATCTGTATTCTGCCTGTACTATATACATTTGCTTGTCTATAAACCTGCCATTAAAATAACCTCGGGCATTTTTGCTGCCCCCATAGCTGGCCATACCCTGAAATGGCACGTCACCATAATTGTTTTCTAAATAAAAGCGAAAAGCCAAAATACTTTTTTTGGAGATGGGTTGATAGGTTCTTAAATCAAAAATAAATTTATTAAATGCATGTGTTGCCCCAAAGAGCTCACTTGAAAAGCGCGCGGCTAAACTAAGATAATTACCTGACTGTGGTGCGCCAATATCATCTCGGGAGTCTAAATTAAATATGGCGCCAAGGCCACTTATCACCGCGTCATCACTACCAGGAACTGTCTCGGAATCTAAAATACCACCTTCCAGTACTTCGGTAATCTCATAATTGGCATAGTTAACGGACAATCCAAAATTTAGATTCGGGGGTAATCTTTTTAAAAGATTAATATCAAATTTATTCGTAGTTTGGTTATAAGATTCTTTATTGCTCTCTGGGGTTGAAGGTCCAATACCCCAAAAGGAATTTGGAAAAACGCGATAAGTATAAAACATATCAATAAAATAATCTCCATGTCCCAGATAGATTTGAGGCGTAGCTTCAAATATAAATTGCTTCTCTGAAGTGTAGATTACGCTAAAAAATATATTGGAGAAACGTTGATTGTATTCATTGGTTTTATTAAGCAGAAAAAGCTGGCCACCCCCGCCAAATCCGAACTTCGTTTCAGGCGTATAAAAAACAATGGGTAATGCCACAAATTGAATACTTTTCCCCTTTCTTATAGTGTCGGTTTGAATAAATCCTTCTTCATTATTACGCTGCGCAAAAACTGTCGAAGACAGGAAAACGATAAGCAAGCTTGTGTATAAAATATACTGTTTCATCAGAAGAAAAAATCGTCAAGAATTACACCAAATCCGAAAGTAAATGAAATATTATTAATGGTAATATTTTCTGTACCAACAGGCCCCCCTGTTACGTTAATCGTATTGGCATTAATCCAGTAATTTTGAATATTAAAACCAATATTAAATGAAATTAAATCTCTAATAACATAGGAATATCCTAAACTGATCAGAGTGCCAAATCCATCTCCATCAGATTCTTCTCTAAAATTGGGGATATTATTTACCGTAGCAAGGCTGCGATATAGAACATAGCCAGGGGAAACATTCAAAAATAGTGAACCATCTTTATTTTTAGAAAAATACCGGGAAAATTGAGGACCTATATATAAAGACTCACCAACAATATTAAAATCTCCCGTCGACTCCTGCTTCAGGGCTTGAAAAGTAACTCCAAAAAGCCATCTGTCTTTAAAGAATTTACCTGTTGACAGGTTCAATCCAAATTCATTCGAGTATGTTTTATCATTAGTTGAATTGAATTTTATACTACTACTGCTAATGATTCCGGAAAGGGAGGTTAACCAACGTCCTTTGCGGAAGGGTGTTATAGAAATGTCCATAGTATCTGTAGGCGTTGTACTTTGTGCTAAGACCAGTTCAGCGTTAAAAGTCAGGAATATCAATACAAAAAGTTTGGAAAATACTATGAATTTCTGCATTGTTTTTAAAATCAGTTAGGTGTCTAAGAGTAATAATTTCAACTTACTTAAAATATATTTAATCTTACCCGGAGTTCGCCTTAAACTTCATTATAAATTTAAGGCAAAAAGCGCATAAATACTAGGATTGTTCTGTTTTTGTCAAATAGGAATGGAAGAAAACTATCCTTTAAGAGGATATACAATTTTATGAGTAAAATTAGTTAAGTTTCAAGTAAATCTGTTCAATCGGGAAGAGGAAAAATAACCTTATATTTGCTCTTATTTATTGGGAAACAAAACCTTCAAAAGAAATTAGATCAAATAAAAAAAATAAAAATGACTCTATTAACAAACTATCGCCTACCCTTAATTTTACTATTATTTACGGGAGCTTTTTTTCAAAGTAATGCCCAAAACATTGATTTATCAGTGGATTATGGGTATCAATTAGGTACTAAATTAAACTACGGATCCAATTATCTTAAGGCTGCCGATGGCGGTTTTTTTAGGGGTATAGCTGGTTTTGAAGTTGGTAGTGGCACTATGTTAGAACTTACTTATATGAAGATGGATACAGAATTATTAATAAGGGATATACTTATCAGTCCATCAGAAGATCGTTTGTCTGATCTGTCGATGGATTGGATTCACATTGGTAGTTCCAGGTATTTTGATTCATCAAGTGATTTGACGCCTTTTTTTGGCTTAAGTGCGGGAGTAACAATTTTTACACCAAAGAATGAAAATCCTGCAATTACAAATAGAAATTTGGCCTCTACCACAGAATTTTCATTTGCACTAAAAGGAGGTGTTATTTTTAACTTAAGTGATGTAGTTGGTATAAAAATACAAGGAGACCTTATGTTTCCTGTTTCCTGGGGAGGCGTATATGTTAACGGATTTGGTGGAGGAGTGTATACCTCTGGTACAACCGTTATGGGAGCATTTTCGGGAGGTCTAGTATTTACTATCGATTAAAACCAATCATTGTTTTATTTGAAAACTATAGACCATGCTAAAAGGAGTGTATTGGTAGTAGAACCTACATCTCTTTGTGCTTTGGAATAGATATATGCCAGTTTAAGCCCTTGGTTTCCGGCAAAATTTGCTCCAATAGAGGCGCCACCTAAAAGGTTAGCTCTTTGATCGTCATTAAATTGCTGATTAACTACAGAAGATGCACCTTGGTTATATCCCGCACTTAGGGAGGCCCAAAAGCGTTTCTCAAATTGTCTTATAAGATGGGTCTGAAAGGCAAAAAGAGTCTTTTGTTTTAATTCACCACCATTAAAAAAGTCATTATTAGTGGAATAAATGAGTAATGAGCCTGTAAGTTCATAGGACCATGGACCCCAATAATGAACCATTCCTATCTGTGGTCTTAGCACGAAACGGTTACCGCCCAGATTTATTAATTTGTCATTAAAGTATTGACCAAAAGGCAGGGTTACGGCCAAAGAAACACCAAAAGTTGTAAAAACAGGGTGTGTAGCCAGGTATTCTTGAAATTCTTTAGGCCCTGAGGGTGGGGGTCCTGTTAAATTTAGGGATAATCTTACTCTTGGATCCGCGAAACCAGTTCTGTTAACACTTGTGGATATACCATTTAAAAGGCCTTCCCAGCGGGAAAAAGCAAAAGGAAGTAAAACATCTACCCGGGCCAATTTATTTCCCAATCTAAAGGGACGTACATAAGAGGCAACCAAGCCGTTACCACTATAAGTCACATCTTCTGCTCCTAAGACCGGATCAAAAAAGACATCTCCAAAAGTATGAGCATATCCTGCGCCTATCACATTAAGACCTAAAGGTATTGACGACCATCTTCGGGGCTCTACGTCCTGTGTAAAACCTTGCCACTGATAAAGCATAATGAAGCATATTAGAATGCTTTTAAAAATTAAGGATCTTTGATCACAACATGTCATAGGCTGGCTAAAATATGTTTTTACTTATTAATTTTAACCGGGTATTTGTTAAACATTTTATTAACCGCCTTTGTGATCCTAATATTATTCTTATCAATCGATGCAGAAATCATTCCTTTAGATACAGCCTGCCAGATCAATTTATTATCTTCACTTTCCACAACATCCAGGATCACGGTTCCTTCATTGTAGTTTTGAACGACAATTTCTTCAGATTCCCAATGGTAATTTCGCTCTCCCATATATCTTGGAGCATCTCTAATATCGGTTTGCCTTGTCTTTTGTTCGGCAGAAACGACAACCCCAATATTTAGGATTAAATCGGGATTTGCATTGACTTTTTTATAACCCCTGGCATCCATTTGGCTGTTAATCTCGGTAATTAAAAAATTTAAGCCCTCTTTTCTCGGTTCAAATTCCGGGATAGTTGTAACATTTAGACCGTATACCTGGTAGGTTTTGTATTTTTTAAAGTCTATTTTGGAAGCTTTGTTATAAGAAACAAGCAGTTGAGACATTCCTAAAAAAGGAACTGCGAAAAACAGGAAACCAGCACTTAATTTTTTAAATAGTAATGTCATAATTAATCATTTGTTATGCCCCATCTCCTATAGGCCGACCGTAGAAATTCACCATAAATTTCTTTATGTATTTCAAATTGCTCCGGAGTGAATAAATCTTCTAAGTCTTTATCCTGCCTGGCTAATAAACTGTTTAGCTCTTTTTTAAACCTCTCTGGCGAATAATCTTTATCCTTATCATCTAAGCGTGCAATTTTAGCTACATAATATACAATAATGCTGCTGTATTGGCTCATTTCCTCCTCATTGAGGTCCATTCTTTTAACTTCATCATTGAACCAGAGTTGAAGATTATCCTTTTCCTCCGAGGAAAAAATTTCAACTTTTCTTTCTTCTTTGCTGAGTTCCTGTGCCGTTATACTGGAGAAGATAAAAAGACCAGTAATGCATAAAAATATTTTAATTCGAGTCATAGAAAATGGGTTTTTAGATGATTTATGATCAGTATAAAATCCTTATATGCTTTTATATTTCTTATTGGCAATAGATAAGGGGCTTAACTTCGACTTAACGATCACAAAAGTAAGTATATAAAATAATTGAATAATATATTTATAACTAAAATATATAACGTATTGTAACAGGTCTTGTTTTATTTACTAAAGTAAAAATCTCCAGTTTACTGAAAGAAGTAAAGATTTTCTATCACCTATAACCCCCCCTTCGGCTCTGAACATCCAGTTTTTGTTTAGCTGATATTGAGCCCCTATTAGTCCATTCCATGGCTCCTTCACGTTTTTATCAAGGCCATAACGAATAATGGCTTCTCCATCCGCAGCGCCGATACGCTCAAAAATTGGGGTTAGGACTTCATTGGCTATTTCTATTTTTCTGGCATCAATAGGGTTATTAGGATTAAGCGAATTTAACCAAGCAAAATAATTGGCTTCTATCTCCTGTGCGCGTTCAAAAACCTCAGGTGGTAACGCATCTTTTAGCTGAATAGCCCCTACTGTTTCAGAACCCAGGGTTACTTTCATGGCACCTATCCAAACTCCAAAATTTCGATAGGGTTTATTCTTACTCACGAAATTGTGTCCTACCCGTACACCAAAGGTTGTAACTTTTACAGGGTCATCTAACAATTCTGGTTTACTCCAAGTCAAATTACCATCAACTGCAAGCCAAACAGGGCCAATACCACCGGCTGCCGTCGCCCCAAAACCATAAGTCTTAAGTCTTTGATCTACAACAGATTGTAAGTCTGTTGGAACGGTCAAATTAACCTCTGTCCTGGAAGAGCCCAGTCCAAAAAGGCCATATATGTTTAAGAAAGGAAACACCCATATATCGGGTCTAAACAATAAAGTACTCGCCTCGGAATAATTATTGCCAAATTCAATAAAATCTACCTCTGTAAGGGGAATATCTATATCATCTGTTTTTAACCCTAAGGAAATATTATCAATCAACAAACCTTGTCTTACCCAGACAAAATTTATCATTGCCCCGGTAGGATAGGGTATGTCAAAACCTTTTTTATAGGCCTTTTGGCCCCAAATGGGTAGTACGTTATCATACTTTACCTGTTTTAAACTATCTGTATATGCCTGATATTTTGAACGCACTTTGGTCGTGGCATATTGAGCGGAGACCGTATTTATGCTCACCAGGACTATGAATAACAAAAAGGTTTTAAAAGGCTGCATTTTTTATTCTTTTTTTAGCTCATTTTCTTTTTCTAAAGCTTTTTGTTTCCTTAATTCCTGGCTTTTTTTCACACCAATAGGAATATTACATTTTAAAAACAAAGAACTGTTTTTAGGACCACTTATATCTTTGTAAACATTGGTAAAGCCGTAGTAATATTTTAGACCCAAAGTAATACCCGCTGCTCGGTCAGAGAGTCGGTAACCAGTGCCAAATGTAACCCCAGCTCCTAATCGATTAATAGCGCCTTTATTATTTTGTCTTGTGCGTACATCAATATCACCATCTTCAGCATTAAACTCTACAAAAGCTTTATACATTAGATTGAATTGTGGCCCTGCCTCAAGATAAATCCTATTCTTAAAACGATATTTAAAAAGGGCAGGAACCATAAAATAGCTGATTTTTTGGCTATAAGTGCCTTCTTCATCCTGCAAAGTAATTCCTAGAAGAGAGAGATCCTCTGTGCTTAATTCTGCGGCACCCATTCTGCCTTTTACCAATACTCCGGTATCCAGATACCATTGGTTTTTTAACCTGATGTCAAAGTAAAAACCCAGGTTAAATTCTGAAAGACTTTTTCCATTGTTTAGGTCCGAAATGTCAGACCAATTATATCCCCCTTCAAGACCAAACTCCAAATCTGGTGAATTTAGTTTATCTCCAAAAACTGCCGCAATAAGGACTTGAGAATAACCACACCACACATTAAAGAGTAGTATTAAGAAAAAATAAAAATATTTATTTTTCATATATATATATATTAATTAGAAATTCTTTTACATCTTTAATTTTAATAAAGTTTTGTAAAAGAATTTCTAATTAAATTAAACAGATCGATCGTTTTAAGGTATTTTGACAACCTGAAGTCTAGTTCTAACGAGGATCGAAAGTAAACTTCTGCCCACCTATAGAGGCCTCATACATCAAACCTCCTTTAACGTGGGTAAAAATAGCTACACCATCCTGGTAGGGGGCTACAGCCGCTCCGCCTTCCGAAATGGCTACTGCCGATGCTTGAGCGCCAAATTTAAATTTACCACCTGTAAAACGGTCATAGGCACCTTTATCTTCAAAGAAAATCAATTCGCTAAATTGCTGACCACCTGCCTGAAGTCCAAAAGAAGCCTGCCCTAATTTAGACTCGCCAGTAGCTGAACCTCCCTGGTATACTAATCCTTTTCCGCCGGCACCGCCGATGCCAAGGCCTGCTTTGGTTATTTTTGGAAATATGGCATATCCATAAGCCTTTGAAAAAAAGGTATCAAGTTTAGGTGCATCCTTTTTCATTTCAGAAATTGCTTCCTTACATTCTTTCTCTAACTCCGGATTCCAACCGGCCTGAGAATATGTTGTTGAAGAAATTATTAAAGACAGAAATAAGGTAAAAATTGAAAATTTAAGTGAGTGTGAAGTTTTCATCGAAAAGCTATTTTTTTAGTGTTTACAATGTTTCAATATATAAATTAAATAATTAAAAGCATAATAATCTGTATAATAAAAATTGTCAGGGATACCTAGAAGCTATATGAATAAAGATTTCTTCCAGATTTATGCAGTTGCTCATCGGAAAGTAACAGGGTTTTATTATTTAGGAAAGAAATTGATTCCAGCTGTGTTCTAACACCCAGATCAATTGTTTTTAGTTCCCCTTCAAAGAAATTTGAAAGATCAAAATTTGTGAAAAGCCATAATTTACCGTAGCCCAGGAGCGCTACGGTTTTACCGTCCTGCGATATATCTGCGGCCGTTATTTTACAGGTAGAAAAATCTGTACAGGGAATAAATTCTCCGAGGTAAGTGGCCTTATAGTTCCCTTTTTTGGCTGGTATCCTGTATATCAAGGCATTTCCATTAAATGGATCGGATCTGTTTTTTGTGATAAGATACAGGCTGTCTTTTGCGTAAAAAATAGCCTCTGTGTCATAAAGCAGCTTTTTCTTTTTAGGAGGAAATTTTTTTTGTTCCGGAAAGGAGAATTCTATTTGTTCTGCTTTTGTTTTGTCTCCTTTTTCCTTATCCGGATTGGGTATTTTATATATAATCAGGTCTTTTCTTTTATTGGCATTATTTCCTGTATCAGCTATATAAACATTACCGTCTTTATCCTGGGCCATATCTTCCCAATCCTTATTTTTGGCATTTTTTACTTCAAGTTCCTTTAGTATCTTGCCCTTATTATTTATCTGATATATTTTGTCTTCGTTACCCCCGTCATTGACAAACCATACGGTTGAATCTTTTCCGATTGCCATTCCCGAATTCTCTTTAAGCTTTTTAGGAAGTTTTGTTATGTAGGTGAGTTGTCCATAGTTGGAACAGCTTATTAAAAAGCTAAATAATAAGATGGCTATATATCTAGTCATCTATATTTTTTAGAGGTAAATAAATCTCCGCTTTCCAGGTTAGCGCATCACCACCCATATTTGGGTTATTTTGAAATACTTCGACGGGAAGTCCTGTAACTTGAATGTCATTTTTACCGGCATAATCCATAAGGGCATACCAGGCTC
>CAJQNH010000106.1 GCA_905479615.1 uncultured Eudoraea sp. | reverse complement strand
GCTCTTTGAAGGTCTAGAAAACGGGTATAGGTCTGCTGAAAAACTTTGGCAAAACGCTTTAGGATAGCATTTTCCTCTCTGGAATAAGGCGTTCCGGAGAAATTTTCAATATAGAGACCAATATCTTTTTCTATGACGGTTGATGCGGCCAGTCCGGGACAACTGAAATAAAAATCCCGAGCCTTTTTAGTCAATCCTTCAATGTGAGGCAACAGTACTTCATAAAAACTGTTCTTTTCATCAAAGTCCAGTTGTGTGGTAAAGAAATGCTTTCCCTCTTTTTTAGCTTCTGTGAATTGCCGGTCCCAGACTAAGTCAAGATAAGGGACCGTAACCTTCGCTGGAATATCTTGTGTTTCGGCAATCCAAAAATGCCAATCCTTTTTGGGTTCATAATCAACGACAATACCTGCATGCTCGGCATTGATGCCCAGCTGCGCCAGCTGGTCGAAGATCACCTTTACGACATCTTTGAGCTCCTCGCTTTTGTGCATTCCCATAGTCCTGCTACGTACTCTTTCCAGGGCCGTTTCAATTTGAGCTTCCCTGGCCTGCGCTTCTGCTTGTTTCAGATCATTAAATCGGGTATAAGTGAGGTCGAACACTTTTCCAAAACGACCCAGAATATCAAGGCTCTCATCTGATAAATGTTCTTCACCAACCGTTTGTAAGCCTCCAAAATTGCTGAACGTGAAAGAAGCAACATATTGTTTTGTGGCGCGCATCTCTTTCTGTACGGCTTCAGGTACTCTTCTGAATTCTGTTTCGTTAAATAAATAGGTATCATAGATTTCTTTTTCAGCCCCTTTTAATACAAAGACCCATTTATCCTTTTTTTCTTTCCACGCCTTAAACATTTCATGATGAAAGCGATAGTCTTCGAACAACATGTGATAAGATTCAGGTGCCTTCCCTATCTCCGGATTTGCTCCCCAAACTGTATTGGACAGTGTGGACTCATCAATAATATTGATCATACACCAGGAAAGGGCTAAATCAAGTTTTGTTAATTCTTTAAAAACAGTATCTACCAATTCAGATAACTCATCGGAGTTCTGCATGGCCATGGCCTTTGACCGCACCCTTTCCACAGAGGCCTCTATCTCGAGTTCCCGATTTTTTTGTTCTAGTTCTATGGTTCGCCTTTTGATGGCGTCGCGCAGTTCCTGATTCTCTTCTGCAATTTTGTCTATGCCCACATTTTGGCCCTTCTCGGTCTTAGTGTCCGGGAAAGAGGAATGCTGGTGGATTATTTTCCAACCATCTTTTTTCTCCTGTAAAAAGGTAGTAGCTCTGAACTTAGAGTAAAAAACCCATTTCGCACCCGTCCGGGCATAGAGGTCGCAGCGTTCATGGACCAGTACCACAGCTTCTTGTGATTCCAATTTGGTACTGCGGTTCCGCATTTGCAGTTTTCCGGCTACCTCCTGAATTGTATCCCTCAAAAATTGAATCGCCTCTTTTTTTGTGGTAAAAACCTCGCTTTCTGCACTTCCTACCTGTGTATACGAGTCGTCCAAGAGAACTTCCATGGCTTCCACATTGCCATTCAAATACTCTGCCCAGTAGGTTTCGTATCCTTGTAACAATTCTTTTTCCTGTTGCTTGGTAAGTTTCATTTTTAGTCCTTGGCTGGTAATTTTAAAGTAAACGTAGTGCCTTCTCTCTTTTCTGTCCCCACTGTTATTTCACCGTCATGGGCTTTAACAATATCATTGCTTAAAGATAAGCCTATCCTGTGCCCTGCCCGGCAGGTTAAGTGATAGGTTTCATTAAACATTGGCTGCATAGGTCTTTAATAGCCGGTTCAAAGACTGAAAAGATGGTAAATTAAAAGCATCTGCAACAGACTAATCCCTGCTTACTAATATACTTAAGATTTTGGAAACCGCGAGCTAATAAAGAAGATAGTAGCCTCACCAGGATTAGCTTCGCTGTTTCTGAGAAAGGCTCGCACTGAAAATACAGAAGCCCAACTGCACCCCAGTTGAATTTATTTTGGAACCAGTCCTTAACGAAACAAGTCTCTCCCGGCCGGTACCAAAATAAAAGCCTTTGCTTTTGCAAAGGCCGGCTGTGCTTATCCGTAGCCTCACCAGGAATCGAACCTGGATCTAAAGTTTAGGAAACTTCTATTCTATCCGTTGAACTATGAGGCCAAATACTGCAATTCAAAAGTTTACAGGGGGACAAAAATAAGAATTTTTAACACGAACTAAGAAGCCCCCATTTTATTTTTTAATCTTCCACTGTTTTATCAGGAATCAGTGGGGGCTCTATAACATTCTTGGGAAATTTTCTTAGAAGCATTTGCAATTTGGGGTCTATATATCTTTTACAAAATGGTTTTTCGGGATTTTTAATATAATAATTCTGAAATGGTTCCTGAGATATTTTAAATTCCTTAAACTCATAAGCCCGGGTAATAAGCTTGTCCTTAAAATCTTTTTGAAGGTGTCTTAAAATCTTGTCTGTTTCCATTTTTTGAGCCTCTGTAAAGGTATAAACAGCAGAACGGTATTTTTTGCGCATAGAATGATCAGAGGTGCTTTTATGGGTAAGGAGATGTACTTCTATCAGTTCTTTTAGAGAAATCTCTTCCGGGTCAAAATGTAGAAATATTGCTTCACTAAATTCCTCTGCCTCTGAAGCAGAAATCCATCCCTGCTCTACCTTAATAACTCCTTTTAAGGCTTGAAAAACAGCTTCTGTGCACCAGTGGCATCCTCCCCCCAAACCAACTTTGTCTGTTTTCATTTTACCCTAAACCATTATTTATCTAAAATATAACACTCTAACAAGTTATTACCTTTAAGTTCGTTTCTTAAGACGTTACTGACATAAAAAGATTACAAATTATAGAATTGAAAATATCCTTCTATTTGAATAATTAAGTTTCCGGGAATATATTATGAGAATGATACGATCATTATAAAATGCCAAGTTCTTTTCGGTATCTTTGAATGTATATTACAGCTTATCCCGGATTGTTAAATGGAAAGTAATTGCAAGATACAAAAGACTAGTTCCTCTTCGGGATTTTTAAGTATGAAAATTACAATCAAAACAGTGATTGGTTTTGTTACCAAAAAAAAGTTATTACTTCCTCTTTTTTTTCTGATAAATACGCTGTGCTGGTCCCAGAACTTATATTTAAGAGATTCTGTCAAAACTACAAATCTAATAGATTCCTTACTTATTGATCACGATCTTCGGAACTGGTCGGTCAGGCTATTCGGAAATATTAGAGCGCAGGGATTCAAATTGTCTAATGATAATGCCGCTTTGACATATATTCCGAATAACTTGTATGGTGTTGGTATTGGAGTTGCCACGCGTAAGCTAATTCTGGATATAACATTTAATTTAAAGGATGAAAACACTGAAAATACGGATCGTTTTGGCTTTAGGGGTGGATTTATTTTTAATCAAAGTGTCGTCGATTTTTACTTTCAGATCTATGATGGCTTTAATGTTGAAAATTCCATAAATAATACGACTGTCTTCAGAGAAGATATAAAATCAATTGCCGGTGGTATTGATTATTTATACCTCTTCAATGCTGGTGAATACTCTCAGACAGCATTAAGATCAGGTCTTAAAAACCAAAAACGGAATATATTTTCATTTGGTTTAGGCGGGTTCCTGGTATATAATCAGATCTCTGCAGATAGTTCTATTATTCCTATGGAGTTTGAGCCCTATTTCAATGAACAGGCCAGGATTACCAATTTCACTAATTACGGAATTGGCGTACTAGGTGGTTTGGTTAGCCTCTACAAACTCCCCTCGAATTTTTATATAGGCCTTAGTGCAAAAGCGGGTATTGGCTTAACAATAAAAAATGCCGAGACAGAGGCCTTATCCTATAACCCCGGGAATCCTATGCTTTATAGACTAAATGGATCGGTGCTTTTTGGATATCAATGGAGTCGTTTTTACACCAATATAAGCCTGGGGGCCTCTGCAAACATGTCCAATCTAGATTTTGGAAATAATGGTTCTTTTACTCTTGTAAGAGGAAAGCTTGCGCTCGGGTATAGAATAAAGGCTAGCAAAAAATCGAACTGAGAACGACCAATATTGTAATCCAAACAATTATGCCGTTTTTGGTGGAATTTTATTTATAAAACTTACAGGACTTTTTCTATCTTCATTTCTGGAGACAAAACCGGATATTTGTGCATATTTGTTTGTTAAAAATGTTATCAAAGCAAAAACAATATACCGGTTTTTTTAAAATCTTCACGGTATGAAAAGGTTTCCCTTTTGAGGCCATTTAGTAGATAGATTCAGTTAAGGAAAACAGGCATGCTGTTAAATAATATTTAATCATGAGTTGGATAAAAATAGTTAATTATGAGAATGCTCCATTAAAGCTAAAAAAAATTTACGACCAGGTAAAAGGGCCCAATAACAACATAGATAATGTCCTTCTAATTCATAGCTTACGACCACATTCTTTAGTTGGGCACATGACTCTTTATAAGAATGTGTTGCACAATTCCAATAATACCCTGCCAAAATGGTACCTGGAAGCGATTGGGGTTTATGTCAGTTACTTAAATAAATGTAATTACTGTTTTGAACATCATTATGCCGGTTTTAAAAGGCTATATAAGGGGGAGGAGACATCTGAAAAATTCCGTCAGGCAGTTATTGAAGATAGACTGGCTACTTTTTTTGAAGGCCAATACTTAGCAGGTTGCAAATATGCAAGGCAATTAACACTAGAACTTCACAGCGTAAAGGAAGAAGATATCCAGGATTTAAGAAATGTTGGTTTTTCGGACGGGGAGATATTGGAAATAAATCAGGTAGCAAGTTATTTTAATTATGTCAACCGCACTGTTGTTGGTTTAGGCGTAGATACCAAAGGAGATGTCATAGGACTATCCCCCAACAATAGCGATGACCCAAATAGTTGGAATCATGACTAAAAAACAAACAGTTATAATCAATGGGTATGAACATATATCCTTTGTACAGCCTTTTCATTATACTCAAGAAGAAATGGTAAACCGGAGTAAAGAATATCACGAATGGTTGGAGAAGCGTCGTTCCATAAGAATGTTTTCTGACAAAGCTGTTCCTAAATCTGTTATAGAAAATTTAATCCTATCCGGTTCCACCGCACCCTCAGGAGCTCACAAACAACCCTGGACGTTTTGTGCTATTTCCAACAAGATTCTGAAATCCAAAATTAGAGGGGCAGCAGAAGCAGAGGAAAAGAAAAGCTATGAGGGTAGAATGAGTGAACGATGGAAAAAAGACCTTAAACCCTTGGGAACAGATATGAATAAACCATTTCTCGAAACGGCACCCTGGTTGATTGTTGCATTTAAAAAAACATATGAAATTTATGAAGACGGGAGAAAACAAAACAACTACTACGTAAATGAATCTGTTGGAATTGCCTGTGGTATGTTGATTACTGCAATTCATAACGCAGGACTGGTTACATTAACCCATACCCCAAGTCCCATGAATTTTTTAGCCAAACTATTGGACAGGCCAGCGAACGAAAAAGCCTATATTCTTTTTCCGGTGGGATACGCTAATGAAGAGGTTTATGTTCCTAAAATTCATAGAAAGCAGCTTGATGAAGTAAGTTATTTTTTTGAGTAAGAACTAAAAAGCATATAAAATGTACCAGAGTATTCTCTTCCATTGCGAAGTTTTAAAATATACTTCTTTGCGCATCGAAACTCTCAGGCAGAGAAGATATTTATCGAAAATCAATCGAAGTAGAAGCTCAGAATTAATGAATCCTTGCTGATAAGAGTGTGCATTGAAAACAAATAAAGCATCCCTATAAGTATCCTTAGAAGTTGATTATCCTAAAAATAAATTTTAGCTTTGATTGGTTCAATCTAAACTATTCTGGATGATAGCAGGTGTTTTAAAATATAGGGGGAATACAAAAGTTATACTTTATACAGTACTGTTTTTTTACATTTTGTCGATCTCTTCCTGCAAGGAGCATCCTAAAGAAAGTGAATCCACAGAAGAGGTTGCTGCTATCAATTATATGGAAGAATCAACCGAATCATTTGACGTAAGGATGAAGTGGTGGCGCGATGCTCGTTTTGGAATGTTTATCCATTGGGGGCCCTATTCGGTGCCGGCAGGAATTCATGATGGCACAGAAGTTAATAGTACCGGCGAATGGATAATGAACGGCGCCCAAATTCCCATATCAGATTATGAAGAATATGCAAGGCGGTTCAATCCACAGAAATTTGACGCAAAAAAATGGGCCCGGACAATGAAAGAAGCGGGTATGAAATATATGGTGATCACCTCCAAACACCATGATGGTTTTAGCTTGTGGGATTCAAAAGTAACTGACTATGACATTGTAGATTTCTCCCCATATGGCCAGGATATATTAAAGGCGCTTTCTGAGGCGTGTAAAGAGGAAGGCATCAGGTTTGGCCTTTACCATTCCATAATGGATTGGCACCACCCGCAAGCCCAGGGGCTTAATTATCCGGAATACAACACACAGGATTCACTAAAGATGAATTCCCAATTCCCGGAGTATTACGCCAACTATTTAAAGCCACAAGTAATGGAGCTTATTGAAAACTACAACCCTGAGATATTATGGTTCGATGGGGAATGGATACCCGAATACACCCATGAAATGGGGCAGGAAATGTACCAATATCTTCGGGAGTTGAAACCAAGCGTAATCATCAATAATAGAGTTGATAAAGGACGACAGGGAATGCAAGGCATGGATAAGGAAGATGATGACTATGCTGGTGATTTTGGCACTCCGGAGCAGGAGATATTGGAAGGAACTGCCAATGTGGATTGGGAGTCCTGTATGACCATGAACGATACCTGGGGCTATAAATTGAATGACCATAACTGGAAATCTGCAGAGGTGTTGATACATAATTTGATAGACGTATCATCTAAAGGAGGTAACTATCTTTTAAACGTGGGACCCACTTCTGAAGGTGAAATTCCGGAACCTAGTATGGAAAGACTACAAGAAATTGGTGATTGGCTCCGTACGAATGGTGAAGTGGTATATGGGACAGAAAAATTAAAAGCACATTTTAAGCAAGGTGATAGCATACGCTTTACAAAAAAAAGAAAGGAGCAGATTATTTATGCCATTTCTTTAAATGCGCCAAAAAAAGATCTTGTTCTAAAATACGTAAAACCTGAAGACGGCAGCAAAATAGAACTGATAGGATATGATACCGTTCTTAATTACACGTATTCAGATGAGGAAGGGCTTATAATAAATATCCCTGAAGATGCCCTTAATGCCTCTGGTAGTAAATATGCATGGGGCTTTAAAATAAATGGTATTGAGAGAATTGAAAAATAAACCCCGGCTGAATTGTAAAAATAAAAGCCGAATAAGTATTTAACTTCCTGGGCTTTGCCTGCCCCATACTTCTGTGAATGGCAAGGTGCTAAATTGGTCTAATACATAAATTTATCAAACATTTGGGTGCTTTCGGCATCAGAATGAGCCGGATCATGATGCAACAGCAATAGGTGTTTGGCCTCCGTCATTGAACAGAACTCCGCTCCCGGCACGCGGGTTTAAACAACTGTGTTAGGACACAACATGATTATTATCATTGCGTAATAGGCATGAATAAATTAAATTTTTATCTAAATTAACTATATAAAGTATTTGGCAAGTATGGAAAATATTTTAGATCAATTAAGAAAGGAATTGACGAACCAGCTCACATTTCACATGCGTAATTTCCTTGACCAAAGAGATCCACGTGTTGGAGACAAAATATCTTTTGAAATCTGGGCTATTAACCAATCTGATATGGAATTAAGAGATTTAAGAGGTGTTATAAACCCTGGTAAAGCGACAAGTTTTATGCCATGTACATTCAAAGTTCCATTTTTACGCGCGAATGGTAAATTGAAAATAAAAGATTTAAAAAACATTAAAATTACTGCTAATCCGGATGATATTGTGCTGGGGGTCCTTATTTTGGATAGTATAGCTGATATTAAAGTTGAATGGAAGGCTGAACTATCTTCCATGAAACTTAAGCATGATAAGAAAGTATTATTTAAAAAAGTCATCCCTGCCTGATTTTATTGGCCGGACTTCTTCTTTTTAATATTTAATTAAAACAATGTGAAAATCCTTTTTGATTCATAACCCATTGGTTTAAGGTTTAACTATTGAAACGCAATTCTAAAACGGGGATATCTGAATATTTTTGTTGATAAAATCGTATTCATCTTATTTGCAATATATTAATTATTTCACCCTGTAAGCTTTATGATTTTTATCATAGAATAGCTTTTCAGATATTCCCAATTTTACTTCTTCATCAATAACCTCCTATAGAAAATTCTACATGTCCTTAAAAATTATGCCTCCCAAAAGAAAAACTTATTCCCAGGAAGAAGCGTATCAAGCCAGTTTAATCTATTTTGAAGGGGACGACCTCGCTGCGAGAGTCTGGATAAGCAAATATGCCCTCAAAGATTCGGAGGGAAATCTCTATGAGATTAATCCGAATGATATGCATAGAAGGATCGCAAAAGAAATAGCTCGTGTGGAAAAAAAATATCCCAAGCCCCTAACCGAAGCAGAGATTTTTGATCTGATTAAAAACTTCAAATATATCGTCCCGCAAGGAAGTCCCATGGCAGGTATTGGAAATCCATTTCAAATTGCATCATTATCCAACTGTTTTGTGATTGGCAATGAAGGCAATTCTGATTCCTATGGAGGCATTATGAAAATTGACCAGGAACAAGTACAATTAATGAAACGACGTGGCGGTGTTGGCCATGATCTATCCCATATCAGGCCAAAAGGATCTTCTGTTAAGAATTCTGCTTTAACCTCAACGGGCCTGGTTCCATTTATGGAGCGTTATTCCAATTCTACGCGCGAGGTAGCACAGGATGGGCGCAGGGGAGCACTAATGTTATCGGTTTCAATTAACCATCCGGATGCTGAAGATTTTATAGACGCTAAAATGGAACAGGGAAAAGTCACAGCAGCCAATGTATCTGTTCGGATTGATGATGATTTTATGAAAGCTGTTGAAAGCAACACTTCCTATATTCAAAAATTCCCGGTTCACAGTAGCACCCCAAAGGTTTCAAAAACCATAGATGCCAAAACCTTATGGAATAAAATCGTACATAATGCATGGCAATCTGCAGAACCTGGAATCTTGTTCTGGGATACAATAATCAAAGAGTCGGTTCCGGATTGTTATGCCGATCTGGGCTACAAAACGGTCTCTACCAATCCTTGCGGGGAAATCCCGTTATGCCCGTATGATTCTTGCAGATTATTGGCCATTAACCTATTCTCTTACGTGGAAGAACCATTCAGGAGTACTGCGAACTTTAACTTCACCCTGTTCAAAAAACATATAGCCGCAGCCCAGCGCATCATGGACGATATCATTGACCTGGAACTTGAAAAAGTGGATGCCATTTTAGTAAAAATAAAATCTGATCCGGAATTAGAGAAAACTAAAACTGTGGAGGTGCAATTATGGGAAAAAATTAAAGAAAAAGCGATACAGGGCAGGCGAACAGGAATTGGCATTACCGCAGAAGGAGATATGCTAGCCGCATTGGGGTTGCGATATGGAAGTAAGGAAGCGAATGAATTTTCAATTGAAGTACATAAAACACTTGCGTTGGAGGCTTATAGAGCATCCGTTCATACTGCCAAAGATCGTGGAGCCTTTGAAATTTACGATGCCAATAGAGAAAAAGAAAACCCATTTATTCTTCGAATAAAAGAAGCTGATGAAAAATTATATTACGAAATGCTGGAATACGGTCGAAGAAATATTGCCTTATTGACCATTGCCCCTACCGGCACAACAAGCTTAATGACCCAAACTACTTCTGGTATTGAACCGGTTTTTCTGCCGGTATACAAACGCAGGAGAAAAGTTAATCCCAACGATAAGGATAGTAAAGTAGCTTTTATTGATGAAGTGGGTGATTCATGGGAAGAATACGTAGTGTTTCACCATAGGTTTAAACAATGGATGCATGTAAATGGATTGGATACTGAAAAAAAATACACTCAGGAAGAGCTCGATAAAATTGTGGCCATATCCCCCTATTATAAAGCTACTTCAAATGATATAAATTGGTTGAGTAAAGTTCGTTTACAAGGCGCCGTTCAGAAATGGGTAGACCATTCTATAAGTGTTACCATAAATCTTCCCAATGAAGTCTCTGAAGAAATGGTAGGCAAGTTGTATATGGAAGCATGGAAGGCTGGTTGTAAGGGAGTTACTGTATATCGTGATGGATCAAGGTCAGGAGTGCTGATATCCAATGAAAGTGAAACTGAAGAAACGCTTACTGCCTTTCCTACCAAACGGCCTCAGGTCCTGGCAGCAGATGTGGTACGTTTTCAAAACAACAAGGAAAAATGGATTGCTTTTATTGGTTTAATTAATAAGCAACCCTATGAAATTTTTACAGGACTGGCAGACGATGAAGACGGAATTTTAATCCCGCGCTGGGTAAATGATGGTTTAATCATAAAGAACAGGAATGAAGATGGTACCTCCCGTTATGATTTTCAATACAAAAACAAAAGAGGGTATAAGACAACCATTGAAGGCCTTTCACATAAGTTCAATCCGGAATATTGGAATTACGCTAAACTTATATCCAGCACATTAAGACATGGAATGCCCATTGTAAAAGTTGTTGACCTGATCAACAGTCTTCACCTGGAAGGCGAATCACTAAATACCTGGAAAAATGGGGTCGCACGTGCCTTAAAAGGATTTGTTACCGATGGTACCGAGGCAAAAGGGCAAAAATG
>CAJQNH010000105.1 GCA_905479615.1 uncultured Eudoraea sp. | reverse complement strand
GTGGCAGTGACATTAGCAAAATCAGCTATGTTAGCATCAACGGCGGCAAGTGCTGCCCAACCCCCATTATTATCCAAACCTGCCATACGTAATTCGTTAAACCAAACTTCACCGCGAGCGGGGAGATTATCAATATTTTTAACTCCCAACATAGCGCTTCGCAGCGTACCTATAGAAGGGTTTCCCCTGATTCCAATTCGGATCTGCCCCAATACCCTGGGAGCAAATTCATCAACCGAAACAACTTCCCCATCAATTATTTCATAAAAACTAATTTCATTTAGGGTTTGGTCTGCAATACCTTGTGATTTAACCTTCGTGAGGTCGCTCAAAGCAATATCCAATTCATTTATTTCCGGCCAAATTTCTTCCGGAGTTGTAGAGCCAAAAGGAGTGAACTTTAAAGGGACTTCTATCTGATAAAAATTTTCAGAGAAATCTGTACCTATCCTTAGAAATGCGACCAAGGGTACATCATCATCCAGATAATCAGAATTCACAATCTTTTCAGCATGTAAAAACATTTTTAACTTCTTGTATTGTCGGATATCAATATTTACATTTTTAAAGACACCTCGGGAATCCTGAGGCTCAAGATTCTCGACTTTGAATGATAACGACTGTTCATTCTGACGAATGATAGTGTTATTATTATTTAATTGTTCTCTTAGCACTCCCGGAGGTAAAACATAAGGAATAGGCGTTCTGGAATTATTCTCTTCTATGTTTACAGTATTAACATCAACTATAGTAGCATCATCGGTTGGATCATCGTTATTTGATGACAGGGATTTTAAATAATTTCTCCAATCGATACGTACAAGATCCAGGGTAGCAAATCGCAAAACCACATCATCTGTAAAGCCCGTAAGATACATCCGCATAAAACTAATAGATCTAAAATCTGTTACTCCTCCTACGGCATCTGTAAAATTACTTAATGGTATTTTGTACTGAATCCATCTGCGGTTTAATTGAGTACCATTAGGTAAATCGGGTGTAGTTCCTTCACTGATATCGGTAACATATTGGTCGTTAATAGTGGTGTTAGGTTTAATAGGAATACGGTACTCAAAATAGCTATTAATGGTATTCATGGTAAGGTCCCGGTTAACGTCTTCCACATCGGGCAAAGTTGTAGACCCCCGATCTGTATTGGTAACGGTAACCGGTGAATTTCCCTCCGTATTATTAAAGTCAAGGTAACGCTCTAAAATGCCCCCTTCCCTGTTCAAATAGTATTGGAAATTATCGAGAGCAGGATCCTCCGCAGGTCCATTATACCCTTGTGCGGCTTCCAGAGTATCATCAAGACCATCAAAACCAATATCCTGCAAAGAACGATTCGTTTCGCTGGCATCAAAAGCATATACCAGAGATTGGGTAGCCGGAACCACGCCCCAATCGGTGGGTGTGGTGAGATCATTGCTGTTCAGACCCGGCAAACCGTTTTCATATTGTTTTCTTCCGTCATCCAGAATGTCTTCAGAGATATTACCTAAATTAATAACCAATTCACCAGGACCGGTGGCAATTCCATCTACATATGGATCCATAACCCAGAATTGAACAAACTCCACATTGGATTGTTCAAAATTTGTACTACTCAAAGAACGCATCATCCCGGCCCATTTTTGATTTGGCTGGAGGCCATTAAAAGTTGCACTTGCATTATAAGGCCCTTTTTGATTTGGATAATAAGCCATATCAAAAGTATTCTGAACCGTTGTTTGCCCCTGGGCAATATCTACCTGCGGAAATACTTCATCAATAAAAACTCTACGCGTCTCATTTGTGGATATATCATCATCATTAATACCGGAAGGACGTTGGTTCGTATAAAAAATAGGGTCTATAGTATACCAGGCCATTTTTGCTCTTTCAAAACCTGTTTCCAGATCCTGCTCACTATCAATTTTAAATTCTACTGGTGTACTGGCTAATGACCAGCCTAATGAAGAACGGATATCTATTAGTGCCTGCGCCCCTTCAAAATCATCTAAATAAGTCGTGGTTTCTCCCTGAAAGTCCGCATTTTTCGGGGAGTTAGGATTGAGGTATGCGGCCTCCGCTCGTACGGATACATTAGAGGCAACATCTGTATCTATATTAGGTAATTTGTTAACCAATCTGGTTAAAAAAGGAACCTCTGTTGAAAAATTTGCATTGAGACCAAAGATGCTGTTATTTACCGGCTCAACCCCGTAATTCGATTTTTGAGTAAGAGGCCTTTCATTGAGGTTTTGAAAATTTCCTCCTAAAATAAATCTCTCATTGAATTTATGTTCAATATTAAAACCGGTAAATCTCCTAGTTTGCTGGCCAAAAATCGCATTGTTTTCAACAGAGATATTTATAGGTGTATTTGAAGCTTGTAAACTGGGGTCTAATATCTGAACTGTTCCCGCCTGATAATTTACTGTATAGTCTATTCCTTCCTGCAACTGGCGACCACCTGCCGTTACTCGTACAGATCCTCTGGGCACATTAAAGGCACCTATGGGGATACCGCTTGATCCTTCAGATTTATAGCGTCCCTTTAACTTAAATCTGTTTTTCTCAGCATCTTGCAAAGATGCCGCTTTAGTCAGGGCATACATATTTCTGAAAACATATTTTTGCTGGTTTTCATTATATCCCTGATCATTCTCTACATCATAGGTACCTCCACCTAATACATCAAATAAAAACTCGCCAAAAGGTTCAACTTTTGTAAAAAGTATTTGACCATTTTGAGTATTTACGGTAATCCCGGGAACAAAATCGAAAAAACCATCTCCTCCTTTCTGAACATCATTAAAAGTATTTAGGCGATCCAGATTAAAAACATCCAGAAGAATTCTATCCTGTAAAGCCCCATCAGGAGAATTTTCATCGGGCCATCCGGAACCCGGCCCTTCAGCAACCGGTAAAATATAATTTCTGGGGGTTGGATCTGAATATAAGATATTGAACTTAAAATCTTCCTGACTTAATTGAAAAGCACCAGTAGAATATATGTTTTTCATCATTAAATCCCAGATTGGGTCGCTCACATTGGTAATATTACTTTTTAGTAATTTCAGGACAAGTGTATTGTTGTTAATTTGTGGAACTTCTGCACCAGGGGTAACCGTTGTAGCATCTATTCCACCATTCGCAAATTCACCAACCTGAAATATTTCGCCGTTGTATGTGTACTGAAAGGCGACAGCTAGTACTTCATCATTGCTTAAGCGCTGATTCAAAGAAATATATCCCAATTGAGAATCAAACTGGAAGTCTCTTCCCGTTTCAAGTTTTCTGGCATTTTCCAAAATAGCATAGTCAAATCCCTGATTTATCTGATACCCGGTATTAATGTCAAAACCATTATCTACTGTAGCAATATCCCTAATATTGGAGTTTAGCACTCCTCCATTATCAATAAGTAGCGGGTCGTAGTCATTCGCATTATTTCTCGGTAATTCCTGATTAGTAGCTGAAGTATTAAAAAAACCTGCCGGTTCGCCATTTGCCAACCCAATCCTGGTTTTTTCCTTAAGGGCCTCCCCTAAATCCTGGAGTGCAACTATGTTTCGCACATTAAGAGTTTGCTGGCCTCTGTTTGTAACCCAAACTTCAAGACGTGTAATTTGAACCTGACTTTTTATAAAAGGATAATTGGTTAAAGCCTCATCATATTGATCTCTAAAATATTGAGCTAAAAAAAAGTGTTTATCCTCATCGTAATCCAAGGCAGATAATTCAAAGTCATTCAAGGTACCACCTCCTTGAGCTACTACTGAACTATTTTGAGATTGTTGCTCAGAGAAAACTGAGGTTATAGTAGTTCTGCCGAACTGCAATTGGGTTTTTACACCAAAAAGGCTTTGTGCCCCCCTAATCAAAGAACTGTTTAAAGGAAAACTTACATTACCTACCTCAATTTTTCTTATGATATCATCTTCTGTGGGCGTATAATCTAATTTTATTAAATTCTGAAAATCGAAAGTAGCTTCAGTATCATAATTAGCAGTTACCTGTAAACGCTCACCAATTTTTCCTAGTAAGCTTAAACTAATACGCTGATCAAAATCAAATGAGAGATTGGTACGGTTTCTTGGAGAAAGTGCCGGATTATCATTTTTTTGCCATATAACACCCAGGTCCATTGCAACAGATCCCTGGGGTATTACCTCAATAGTATTTCCACCAAATATGGTTTCAAAAAATCCACTATTTACATAGAAATTAGGAAGCAGATTTTTTCGAGCCTCTTCGGAGCCTGCTTTTTTTCCTGAGAAGGCATCTATTTTTTCTTTAAAATAGGACTTCATGTTTTCTTGCTGTACCAGATCCAAATACTGTTCAGGTGTAAGTATAATAGGATAGCTAATATCAAAATCTCCCACCATTTCAGAATAGATATATCTATCAAGATTGGGATCATATGTATATTTAGAAACAATGCTATTAGGATTTTCCAGTAAAATTCTTCCCAAAGCAAATCCAGTCTGGACAGAATCAATCTGTACAGAATCTGTTTCCTGTTCATTAGTTTCCTGAGCCTGAATTGTATTTATAACTCCCAGAAAAATGAAGGAAAGTAAAAAAAGCTTAAATGAATATGATTTAAGAATTGATTTTGCCCCTTTTTTCAAACTTATTTACAAATTTTTAAGCGCGTGTTTTATAATGTCCTCTACGCTTAGAGTAGAGTCCTGGGCTAAAACCTTTTCAACAGCCTTTTCTGACTGCCTTCGGACAAACCCGAGAACCTCTAATGCAGATAACGCTTCTTCTTTCGTTGTATTGTTCGATTGTAGTGAAACTTCATCAATATCGTAGACTTTTAAAATCTTGTCTTTAAGATCTAAAATAACGCGCTGTGCTGTCTTGGCCCCAATCCCCTTTATTCCTTGGATTGTAGCTACATCACCGCCTGCGATTGCATCCCTAACTTGAGTAGGGTTCAAAGAAGAT
>CAJQNH010000104.1 GCA_905479615.1 uncultured Eudoraea sp. | reverse complement strand
CCTGTTTATCTGTACCGATAAAGTCTGCATAGGAGTTAAAGTCTTCAGCCCAAAAGTCTTTATTAATTTTGTCTTTTAAAGTGCGAGCTATCTTTCCGTAATTTGAGGCTAATGAATCCTCTCTCAGTTCCTTTGCCATTTTAGAGGCATCAGCAAAAGCTCTTTGGGTATAAACAGCTACATCTATCATTTCACTATCAAGGCCATGTATTTCCATCATGCCGAAGCCATCGGGAAAAAGATTTTTGTTAGAATCATTTTCAGACATTAACCAGTTTAGTCCTTTCTGAATAGTTGGGAAATACTTTTCCAAAAATTGCAAATCTCCGTTCCATAGATATATCTGCCATATTAATGACGCAAATTGTGGGGTTTCATTAATATTTCCTTTGTTAAAGACGGCGCCATTTGTAGACATTTCGTGAAGGATTCTGCCATTGCCATTAACAGCTTCTGAAACACTATCCAGGAGATGAATTGTTTTATAGACGATATCCGATTGACCAATGGCCATATATCCTTGCAGGGCGTATTCACTATCTACCCCAAACCACCAGGGATAGTCGGGAATTCCAGCAGTTATCCCTCTTCCAATTTCAGGAACATCCCTAATTAACCAATCACAATTGTATTTTAACCATTCAAATGCCTTTTGTAATTCCTTATCCGGAATTGTCAGCTTCGATTGTTCCGCAAGTTGACTATAGCGTAGTTTTTTCGATATAAGGAAATCAGTACTTTTATTTTGAATGGAGTCATAGGTAGCCAATGCTTGTTCTTTGGATTGATAAGAACCAGCTATAGTAAAATTTATTATTTTAATTTCATTGGGCTGAAGGGAAATCTTATAAGTTAAATTACCTGATATCCCCAGACCATGATGAACACTTTTTTCAAAACTATATTCAGATGGTTGCATATGTGAGCCAAAAATCACATACCATGGATTTTTGTTGTCCTTAATAAGCCATGCATTAGAGTTCTTTAAAAATTCTGCCTTGTCTTCACTATCTATCATCCCTGTTCGCTCTCCTAGCCAAACAGGTCTTAAATCGGAAAATCCGCTGAATACAAAGTCAAAGTTTTGTGTTTTGTCCGATAGACTTTTCAATTTATATTGAATCAGAATTCCTTCCTTTTCATCAGGTACAAATTGGAAGCGTTCTATTTGTATATTATTTTTACTAAGGTTATATGTATGTTTATTTGCATAAGGATAGTTAATAAAAGAAGTTGCCGAATCTAGTTTTGAACTTTGATCTTGCCAATTCAGCGTTACTTCAAAACCATCCATTAATTTTATCGGGTGATTCCAGATACCGCCCATTTCGCCTTTAACATGCCATCCCAAATCAGGAAAAGATCCATTTTGGTGGCCCACCATATATACGCGATCCCCTGCTGTAACATAAGGAGAATTTAAATAGTCACTTTTACCATTTATAGAAGGACTGTCTTTAATTATTTCAGAAAAATCAATATTGTCAGTGGCGGAGTTACAAGAAATAATCAGTAAAACTATTAGTAAAACTATACCGGTCGGGTTTTTCATAATTTTTGCTTTAATTATAACCTATTAAGAACAAATTTATGAATAACAGTTAAAACTATATAAGACATATTTTCAAGTTACTTATTGGGCTATAGAAATTTTTGAAGAGGGGAATTTTGTGACGGTTCCCTTTAGAGCAAAAAAAAAGCGACTCCATTTTGGAAGTCGCTTTTTTTATCTAATGGTTTTGCCATCTTTATCTTTAAAATGGTATTCGAGATATGTATATGCATCTCTTGGCTGAATTTTTATCCATTTTTTATATTCCATAAACCATTTGGAACGATGTGAGGGGAATCCTTTAGTCAAATAAGCGGCAATAAAAGGATGTGTATTCAGCACAATTCCTTTGCCCTTTGCAGGTCCTTTCATTATTCTTTCAAGATCTACATTCATTTTTTCAACTAAAACAATTGGAGCCTCTACTTCCTGCCCCTGGCCACTGGGATTTACCTCAGTTGTCTTAATATTTACTTCGGGACGTACCCTTTGCCTGGTAATTTGTATTAGGCCAAACTTGCTAGGAGGCAATATTTTATGTTTGGCTCTATCTTCTTTCATCTCATCCCTTAGGTGATCAAAAAGTTTTCTTCTGTGATCGGCTTTTACCATGTCTATGAAATCAACAACAATGATACCACCCATATCTCGCAAACGTAATTGTCTTGCAATCTCTTCGGCGGCCAAGAGGTTCACTTCCAAAGCAGTATCTTCTTGATTTTTTGCTTTGTTGGAGCGGTTACCACTATTCACGTCTATTACATGAAGCGCTTCGGTATGCTCTATCACCAAATAGGCGCCTTTACTCATGGATGCTGTGCGCCCAAAGGAGGTCTTGATCTGCCTTTCAATACCAAATTTTTCAAAAATTGGCACAGAAGAATTATACAACTTAACTATGGATTCTTTTTTTGGAGCAATCTCTTGCACATAATCTTTAATCTGGTCATAAAGCGTCTCATCATCAACGTGGATACCGCTGAAGGAATCGTTAAAAACATCTCTTAATATTGAGGAAGCTCTATTTAGCTCAACCAAAACTTTGGAAGGTGTCGGCGCTTTATACAATTTCTTACACATTGCTGTCCACTTGTTCAGCAAGTTCTGAAGATCTTTGTCTAATTCTGCTACTTTTTTGCCCTCTGCAACTGTTCTTATAATTACCCCAAACCCTTTGGGTTTAATGCTTTTTACCAGCCTTTTCAGCCTGTCTTTCTCTTCATTGCTTCCTATTTTTTGTGATACGGAAACACGATCTGAAAAAGGGACCATAACCAAATATCGTCCGGCTATGGAAAGTTCCGAACTAATTCGGGGGCCTTTGGTAGAAATGGGTTCTTTAACAATTTGCACTAAAAGAGACTGATTGGCTTTAATTACATTATTAATACTGCCATGTTTATCAATATCTTTTTCAAATGGAAAATTTTTAAGGGAAAAATCTTTTAATTTCCCAGTACTCACTAATTTAATAAACTTCAACATGCTGGACAATTGTGGTCCAAGGTCATGATAATGTAAAAATGCATCTTTTTCGTAACCTACGTTAACAAAAGCCGCATTGAGACCGGTAACCGGTTTCCTTACTTTGGCGATTAAAACATCACCAACATTGAAATTATTATCGTCTTCATCTTTATGAAGTTCTATGAGTTTTCCATCATTTAATAAGGCAAAATCAACGGTATCAGAATTGGATCTTACGATTAATTCTCTATTCACCTGATTCAATTTATATTCGGCACCTATACAATAGGGCGAATGGATTAAACAATAGTTGTCACAGGTTGTATAAACCCGTTGAAATTCTTTTATGAATTTCTATGTCAATGAACGTATAAAATGAAAAAGTAGTTAGATAACTACTTTTTCTTGTGGCGGTTAGCTCTCCTACGTTTTTTTCGTTTGTGGGTAGCTACCTTATGTCTTTTTCTTTTTTTACCACTCGGCATGAAAATATACTTTTTGTTACTGTTATTATTTTACTTTTACGTTGCTTTTTACTCCCTCTACAAAGACCTTAGCAGGTTTAAATGCCGGAATGTTATGAGCCGGAATTTTTATAGTAGTATTTTTTGAAATATTTCTACCTGTTTTTTCCGCTCTTGTCTTAATAATAAAACTGCCAAATCCTCTGAGATAAACATTATCTCCATTTTCTAAGGAAGATTTCACTTCTTCCATAAAACTTTCAACAGTTGCTTGCACGTCTCCTTTTTCTATACCCAGTTTTTCTGAGATTCTCGATACAATGTCCGCTTTCGTCATTTTAGTATTTTAGATTTCTGTAAGTTTTTCAAGCTTGCAAATATATAAATTAAATTCATTCTTTCATCTTAATCAACTAATTTTAAGTATATAAACTCTTACTTTTGCTCCTTAGTATTTAAGTGATGACGTTTTCAAAAATAATTCTTCTTTGGTATTCTGAAAACAAAAGGTCACTTCCCTGGAGAAATACCACCGACCCATACAGGATATGGCTTTCAGAAATAATGTTGCAACAAACACGAGTGGCTCAAGGAACGCCTTATTATATTAAGTTTATTAAAGAATTCCCAACTGTTTATGACCTGGCGGATGCAAGTGAAGAAAAAGTTTTAAAACTTTGGCAGGGACTTGGCTACTATTCCCGTGCCAGAAACCTGCACTTTACCGCCAAAAAAGTAGTTGAAGAATACAAGGGGAACTTTCCTGCTACTTATAAAGAATTACTGAAATTAAAAGGGGTAGGAGATTATACGGCAAGTGCCATAGCCTCCATAAGTTATAACCTACCTGAAGCAGTTGTAGATGGTAATGTTTATAGAGTATTATCAAGATATTTTGGCGTTGATATTCCAATAAATGCTTCTGAAGGAATAACATATTTTAAAAACCTTGCCCGGAAAGTTTTGAGTTCAGAGAACATTAGAGATTACAATCAGGGAATTATGGAATTTGGCGCACTTCAGTGTGCTCCTAAAAAGCCTCTTTGTTTAACCTGCCCATTAAATGAGACTTGTGTGGCACTTCAGACAAACAGTATTGATAAATACCCGGTAAAATTAAAAAAGGCAAAGGTAAAAAAGCGTTTTTTTAATTATCTGGTAGTTTTAGATGAAGAAAGAAATACGCATCTCATTAAAAGATCGGGAAAAGGTATTTGGCAAAATTTGTATGAATTTCCGTTATTGGAAACCCGCGAGGAAATAGGGGTTAAAGAGATAAAACAAAGATTGCCGGAAATTTTGACTTTGGAGGAACCCCATCTGGTATATGAATCATCAGATAAAGCTATCGTACATAAATTATCACATCAACACTTGCATACGAAGTTCTGGATAGTGAAAACATCAGATCGTTTAGAAGATGGATTGTCACCTATGGAGTTGGATAAATATCCTGTACCAGTTTTAATTGCAGATTTTATAAAAACCCTTAAAAATTCGTACTTTTGATATTATTGATTTATTATGAGCGGAACATTGAATAAAGTGATGCTAATCGGGCATCTGGGAGACGAAGTAAAAATGCACTATTTTGATGGCGGTAACTGTATTGGTAGATTTCCTGTCGCAACAAATGAGACTTATACCAATAAGCAAACTGGAGAAAAGGTGATCAATACGGAGTGGCATAATATTGTTGTTCGTAATAAGGCGGCAGAAATATGTGAAAAGTACCTTAGTAAGGGAGATAAGATATATGTGGAAGGGAGATTGAAAACCCGTCAATGGCAAGGAGAGGATGGTAATAACAGATACACGACAGAGGTTCATGTACAGGACTTTACGTTTCTTTCTACAAAGAAGGAAAGTACAGCTAATGCTTCCGCCAATACTCCAAAAATTCAAACAAATTCAGAAGCAAACCAACCAAATTCCACAAGGGAAACACAAGCTGTAGATGAGCAGGTACAGGGTGATGATTTACCATTCTAAACAAATAAAGTAAATTTTGACTATTGGATCCTGACCCCCTTAGTTTATTTTTAAATTTTCTAGTAATTGATGGCACTTTTACATTAAAAATTTAATGCTGTTGCTGCTTTTAATTTGCTCAGGCCTGATTTCAGGTGCTGAAGTGGCTTTTTTTGGCTTGTCTCAAACCGATTTAAATGAAATAGAGGAAAAGAAGACTGCCAGAGGGAAAATAGTGGTTAAGTTATTAGAACGCCCAAAAAAACTACTCGCAACAATCTTGATTTCTAATAATGCAATTAATATTGGGATTGTTCTTTTGTTTAATTCCATAGGAGACATCATATTTTCGAAAATTAATTATCAATTATTTGGATTTGTATCAGTTCGTTTTTTACTGGAAGTTTTGGTAGCTACTTTTTTAATTTTAATGTTTGGTGAAATTCTTCCTAAGATCTACGCGAATAGAAATAGATTTGAGTTTTCACTTTTTATGGCTTACCCATTAAAGATTCTTGATATACTTTTAACACCTCTTAGTTCTCCGATGCGTTCTGCAACTATATTTATGCATAACAGACTGGGAAAACAGAAATCCGGTTTAAGTGTAGATCAACTTTCACAGGCACTTGAGCTTACATCAGAAGGGGACACCACGAAAGAAGAGCAAAAAATTTTACAGGGAATTGTTTCCTTTGGCAATACAGACACAAAACAGGTGATGAGACCGCGTATTGATATCTTCGCTCTTAGTGAGGATATGAAATTCACGGAGGTTTTGGAAGAAATTAAGCAGCATGGATATTCCAGAATCCCAGTATTTTCAGAAAATATGGATAATGTTTTAGGAGTTCTCTATGTTAAAGACTTACTCCCGTATATAGACAGGAAAAATTTTAATTGGTTAACGCTAATCAGGGAGCCATATTTTGTACCTGAAAACAAAAAACTTGATGACCTCCTTTTGGAATTCCAGGATAAAAAAAACCACCTTGCGGTTGTTGTGGATGAGTATGGAGGGACTTCAGGGATTGTTACCTTAGAGGATATAATTGAAGAAATTGTTGGGGATATTTCTGATGAATTTGACGATGAAGACTTGATTTTTTCCAAACTGGACGACTTTACTTATATTTTTGAAGGGAAAACAACATTAAAGGACTTCTACAGAGTAGCAAAAATTGAAAATGAGGAAATTTTTGAAGCGCATAAAGGGGAGTCGGAAACAATAGCCGGGTTTGTATTGGAAATAGCGGGGAGTTTTCCTAAACGGGGCGAAATTGTAACTTTTAAGGACTTCCAGTTTTTAGTGGAGAGCCTGGACAGAAAACGATTAAAGCAAATTAAAGTAACCTTGCCTAATGAATCCTAAGTTATATTTAGTTACTCTGATATTGGGTATAGTATTGGTTTCATGTGGTGATGACGCTCTGCCAAAACCGAAAGCTATGCTTCGATTAGAATACCCAGATTCTCCTGTAGAATTAATGGTTACAGATAAATTCCAATTTGAGCATAATTCACAAGCCAAAATTAAAAAGAATAAAAATTTTTCTGTTACCCTGGACTACCCTTTGATGAAAGGGTCTATTTTTATAACCTATAAGGAAGTGCACAATAATTTGGAGGAATTGTTGGCAGATGCGCAAAAATTGTCCTATGAACACGTTGTTAAGGCCGATAACATTACGGAACAGCCATTTATTAATGAAAAAGACAGCGTGTATGGCATGTTCTACGAAGTATTAGGGGATGCCGCATCACAGGCCCAATTTTATGTGACAGACAGTACTCAACATTTTGTAACAGGATCCCTTTACTTTAAAGTAAAGCCCAATTATGATTCTATTTATCCCGCTGCTATCTATTTGCAAAAGGATATAAGGAGAATAATGGAATCACTCCGATGGAAGGAATAACAAAGGCATATACTCCGCATATGAATCTGATTTGTAATCTATGTATAGAAATCAACTTCTTGACTGCCATATTAGAATAAAACCATATGTGCATCGTACGCCAGTACTCACGTCCCGTTTATTAAATGACATAGCCGGGGCAAAATTGTTCTTTAAATGTGAGAACTTTCAAAGAATGGGTGCCTATAAAATGCGAGGCGCTACCAATGCTATATTGTTATTATCGGAAAAAGAAAGAGCCAATGGCGTTGTTACACATTCATCAGGGAATTTTGCCCAAGCACTCTCACTTGCAGCTCAGAGCCTTAACGTAAAGGCATATATAGTAATGCCATCGAATGCGCCTGAGGTTAAAAAAGTTGCTGTAAATCAATACGGCGGAAATATTGTAATGTGTGAACCAACAATTGAGGCCCGTGAAGCTAAAGCCTGTAAAATTGCCACGGAAACAGGCGCTACTTTTATTCATCCTTCAAATGACAGGAATGTAATAATTGGACAAGGGACTGCAGCCATGGAGTTATTGGAAGATTATCCCGGATTAGATTACATATTTGCCCCTATTGGAGGGGGAGGATTAATTGCGGGTACGGCTTTGGCGGCACATTATTTTGGAGATAATTGCAAAGTTATTGGTGGAGAACCATATGAGGCAGATGATGCTTACCGTTCCTTCCATAGTGGCAGGATTGAATCAAATCGTACCACAAATACTATT
>CAJQNH010000103.1 GCA_905479615.1 uncultured Eudoraea sp. | reverse complement strand
GTCTTCAAATGTTTTTGAAGTTTTGTAGTTGTCTGTAAGTACTTTATAGACCATATAAACTATCATTAACTGACCAAGCACAGTGAGGTAAAAGACCCAGCTAAAAGCGAAATTCATAGTGGCCATTATGGTTACCATTATTAACAGGATAGTGGTTGCTCCAACCCAAAACATAGCAGAAGATTTCATTTTTTATTTTAAAGTTATTTAAAATTATAAAATCACTGTGTTAATGCAATTATAAAACCACATCGTATCAGAGATTCCAAAATTTATCTTCATTTGGAATGTTCTTTTTTTTACCAAGATCTAAAGGATTAAAACTAAGTACACTAAACAAATACCAAATACTTGATGAAAGTGCCGGAGTGTTCGGAGCATCTTCCCACAATAATGAAGAACCATAGCTAGTACCAGCATTTGTTGCATACGGAATACCCATAGAATTTTCCCGGGTAGAATTCTTCATTTGTGCTTTTTGCAGTTGCTGAAGTGTGCTATTTGCTTCATTGACCATATTTGCTTCTTTAAAAGCTAAGGCCATTTGCGCGGTACCTTCTAACCAAATAACATCTTTATCTTCATCAAAGCAATAACCGGAAATTACTTCTCCGTTAAAACTGGCAACCTGGGTGTTTTTATAACGTTCAGCCTTAAAAAGAACCTCTTCTGAGAAATTCTCAAAAATTAAATAGCCCAGAGAATGCAGGTCCATAGCATAATAATGGGTTTCATTTTCCGGCCATGCTACAAGAAGCTGGTCATTAAGGTCCCAACGTTCTTGTTGAAGAAAATTTAATATCCCCTTATGGAAATCATCGTAACCTTCAATCGCGTTAAATGCAGTTATAATTCCTTCGGTTATTTTGTGTATTTGTGTTCCATCTTCCCTGAACCCTCCCCAGAGGCCTCCATCTTCATCCTGCAAACCTCTGATCCAATTTTCCAATAAACCTGTCAATTTATTATACTTATTATTCCCTGTTACTTGTTTGTAGTTATTTAAAGCTATCAATAACCAGGCATTATCTCCAAGCCAAATAGTATTGCCATTATTTCCATAGCTATCTCTGAATTGATAAAAACCTCCTCCATTAGGAAAGAATTCTGAATCGATTTGTCCATAGAAATAATCAAAAATATGTTCGGCTTTTTCATAATCTCCAACAGATATGAAAGCTAATGCAGCCAATGAATTATCATAAAGCGAAACAAAATTTGAACCTTCAGTACTGGTTAAAAGCCCATTGTTAAGTTGAACATGGCTGATCCATTTATAGATTTCCATTTCTTCCTCTTCAAGAGTAATTACAAAGCTATTTTGGGAGAGGTCAGTATTAACTGCCTCGGCCTCTTCAATAACTACATACTCATGAACTGAATCCAGTGTACAGGAAGAGATAAAAAACCCGATAAGTATAATAAAAAGAATCTGTTTAGGCATTCGATGGTGGTTTTATGACTTGGGTATCGTTTATAAAGTTAATAATGAATGACAGGCCCGTTTAAGATTTACGACTAATGAAAGGTATGTCCGACTAAAACCACTACCAATAGCGGATTATCCCGGAAATAGGGCTTTAACTGAAACCTGACCTGGTCAACTCAGTTAAAAAACATCGATGAACGGTAAGAGTTTCCTTATTTTTGCTTTAAATTATTTTATGAATCTGCCAGAGACCGAAAGAAAAAGAGTAGTAATTATAGGAGCTGGTTTCGCAGGAATTTCACTCGCTAAGAAACTGAGGAGACTTCCGGTTCAGGTTGTGGTCATAGATAAACACAATTACCATACATTTCAACCCCTTTTGTACCAGGTTTCCACTGGAGGTTTAGAACCAGATTCTATAGCTTATCCCATTAGGAAGATCTTAAAAAAGCTTCATAATTTCTATTTTAGGTTGGCTACGGTAAATACAATAGACCCTGAACTTAAAGAAATACATACAGATATAGGTAAAATCACCTATGATTATTTAGTTATTGCTACCGGTACACGAACCAATTACTTTGGTAATACGGAGATCCAGGAAAACGCAATGTCAATGAAAAGCATTCCACAGGCTTTAAATATCCGAAGTCTTATGCTTCAGAATTTTGAATTAGCAGATAATTGTCAAGATTTGGAAGAGCGCAAGGCCCTCCTGAATTTTTGCATAATTGGGGCCGGCCCCACCGGTGTTGAACTAGCCGGAGCATTCGCGGAATTGAAAAAACATGTATTTCCAAAAGATTACAGACATCTTAATATTGATGAAATGGAAATTCATCTATTCGAAGGTGCAGCTGTTGTTCTGCCACCTATGAGTGCTAAAGCTTCAGCAAAAGCAAGAAAATTTTTGGAAAATTTCGGGGTTCATCTGCATCTAAATACAATAGTAAAAGGATACGATGGCGACCTTGTAAAAATGGAGCACGGTGAAGAGATTAGAACCAGGAATTTTATCTGGACAGCAGGTGTTACCGGGGCCGCGGTTAAGGGCTTAAATTCTGATGCCTTGATAAAAAGAGTTAATCGGTTTAAAGTAGGCCGATATAACCAAATTTTGGGACATCCGAATATTTTTGCAATTGGAGATATCGCATATATGGAAACTGAAGCATATCCAAAAGGGCACCCTCAAATGGCACAGCCCGCAATTCAACAGGGGGAACTTTTGGCCATGAATTTGAAAAACCTATTGAAGGGTGTATCCATGAAACCTTTTGTGTATAGAAATAAAGGTAATATGGCAACCATAGGGCGCAATAAGGCGGTAGTTGATCTTCCGGGAATTGAATTTGGAGGCTTCTTTGCATGGTTTATATGGATGTTTGTTCACTTAATGTCGCTTGTTGGATTCAGGAACAGGGTAATTGTATTTTTTAATTGGGTTTATAATTACATCAATTATGATAAAGCAGCACGATTAATAGTCAGACCCTTCAAAGCCAGAATATAAAACGACCCAATTATAACAACAAAGTTGAAATCCTTTTGTATCTTTGATATGTTGTGTTGTGCATCATTAATTATGATGCATATGTGTAGATGCCGATATTGATTCGGTACATGCCAATGAAAGGCTTTCCAATTTGGGAGGCTTTTTTTGATTAAAGCATACCTCTATTAAAGGGAGGTAATAATTACCTGATATTTATGGGGCTTTATTTTACAAAACCTTCATTTTGTCGTAATTTTAGTGTTGACATTTAAAGAGATCTGCTCATGCCATTATATCATAAACTTGGAAATTTACCACACAAAAGACATACTATTTTTAAGAAAAAAGATGGTAGTTTGCACTATGAACAGTTGTTTGGAACCATAGGTTTTGACGGGATGTCTTCCCTCATGTATCATTTATACAGGCCGACTATGGTTAAAGAAGTTGGAGACTCAAAGGACATTTCCCCCAAGGCGGCAGTTGAGTACAATATAAAATCCAGATTACTTAAAGGCTTTCAGGTATCCCCAGAGGATGATTATCTTGAAAGCCGAAAAGTTGTACTATTCAATAAGGATGTTCATGTTGGTCTGGCAGCCCCTAAAAAATCAATGACAGATTATTTTTATAAAAATGCTGATGCAGATGAACTGCTCTTTATTCACAGGGGAAAAGGAACTCTGAAAACTATGTTGGGTGAAATTCCTTTTGGATATGGGGATTATATTTTAATACCCCGCGGAATGATCTATCAAATAGAATTTGAAGATGAAGATAACAGACTCTTTATTACAGAGTCTTACCATCCCATTTATACCCCCAAGCGATATAGGAACTGGTTTGGACAACTTTTGGAGCATTCACCATTTTGCGAACGCGATTTTAGACTTCCAGAAAATTTACAAACGCATGATGAACTCGGAGATTTTCTAATAAAAGTTAAAAAGCAAGGCCAGTTGCATCAACTGACGTATGCATCTCATCCTTTTGATGTGGTTGGCTGGGATGGATATAACTACCCATATGCTTTTTCCATATTTGATTTTGAACCAATTACGGGGAGGGTACATCAACCACCACCGGTTCACCAGACTTTTGAGACAAGTGCCTTCGTAGTTTGTTCCTTCTGCCCCCGCTTATATGACTACCACCCACAGGCTATACCAGCACCCTACAATCACTCGAACATTGATTCTGATGAGGTGCTTTATTATGTTGAGGGCGATTTTATGAGTCGGAAAAATATTGATCAAGGTTATATCTCTCTTCATCCTGCAGGAATTCCTCATGGTCCGCACCCTGGAACATACGAGGCCAGCATTGGCAAGAGTGGTACGGAAGAATACGCGGTAATGGTTGATACATTTAAACCACTGCAATTAACAGAAGCTGCGCTTGCAATTGATGATGGTACTTACTATCAGTCCTGGTTAGAGTAGGGCAACTTTATGTATAATAAAATGAAGCAGGCTTGCGGCCAGTTTGGCCGTTTGATCATCGCGGTCATATGTCGGATTGAGTTCGGCTACATCCGCACTTATTAATTTATTTGTTGCGATGAGTGTATCTAAGGCAACCATTGCAATATCTACCGAAAACCCCATAGGGGAGGCAGCGCTAACACCTGGTGCAAAAGCAGAAGAAAAACCATCTAAATCTATTGTCAGGTAAACAAAATCTACTTCTTTACAGAACTCATTAATTTTATTAATCACGTAAGAAGTATTCTGCTTATGAAAGAGTTCGGCCTCAATATATTTTACATTCCATTTACGGGCACGCTCAAATAA
>CAJQNH010000102.1 GCA_905479615.1 uncultured Eudoraea sp. | reverse complement strand
AAAAATTAAATTCCCGGGCTTCAGCGCATAACTGTCTTATTGCACCAGGTGTTGCTGTAGGCTTTAATAAAGTATGGTCAATATTTCGCTCTATTTGCATTAATTCTTTTTAAGATCGTTCAAATCGTTCATATGCCGCTTTGACCAACATTTCACGATGGTCCGGATGTGAAATAGAAATCAGGGCTTTTGCCCTTTCATATAAATTTTTACCAAAAAGATTTACCACACCATATTCTGTTACCACATAGTGAACATGGGCTCTGGTGGTAGTAACCCCTGCTCCCTCTTTAAGGGTAGGGGTAATTTTGCTTACTCCTTTTGCCGTGGCTGAGGAAAGGGCAAAAATTGGTTTTCCTCCTTCTGATATAGTGGCGCCTCTTATAAAATCCATTTGGCCTCCAACACCGGAAAAGTGTCGTTGTCCAATACTGTCGGCGCATACCTGTCCGGTAAGATCTATTTCAATGGCACTGTTTATTGCCGTTACTTTAGGGTTTCTTGAAATCAAGCTCGTATCATTGGTATATCCGGCTTCTTTGAAATGCACTAGAGGATTGTCATCCACAAAATCGTATAAATTTTTAGTTCCTGCAGCGAAACAAGTAACAATTTTGCCGGTTTTAATCTCCTTTTCTTCTCCCGTAATAATACCTTTCTCAACCAAAGGTAAAAGACCATCGGAAAACATTTCTGTATGTACCCCTAATCTTTTATGGTGGTGTAAATTGCTTAAAACGGCATTGGGAATATTTCCGATACCTAATTGTAAAGTAGCACCATCTTCTATTAGTCCGGCAACATTTTTACCTATTTCATGTTCCAAATCTGTTATTTGGGTAATTGGCGCAACATGGATAGGTTCGTCAACTTCTATGGCCATATCAATGCTGTCTTTATGAATTATGCCATCTCCGTGAGTTCTTGGCACCTGCGGATTAATCTGCGCAATTACTTTTTTTGCAGTCTGAATTGCGGGCAAGGCAATATCAACAGAAACGCCTAAAGAACAATACCCATGACGGTCCGGGGGAGATACCTGAACTACAGCCACATCAAGGGGCAATATATTTCGTCTGAACAGCAAATGTATTTCGCTAAGAAAAATAGGGATATAATCACCTTTATTGGTATTCACTGCTTTTCTGACGTTTCCTCCAACAAAACAACTATTAATATTAAATGCCTGATTATATGGAGGTATTGCATATTTCACCTCGCCTTCAGTATGAATAGAAATAATCTCTACTTGCTCTAATTCCTCATATCTTTCACAAATATTATTGATTAAAGTATTAGGAGTCATAGCAGCTCCCTGGAGAAATATCCGATCTCCGGATTTCACAATGGCGGCAGCTTCTGCTGCGGTAACAATTTTCATGCTGGTATTTTTACTGGATTTATAAAATGCCTCATTTAATTAATGTAAGGCTAATGACATTCTAATTCTGTGGAAACCACTTCGGTCATTGGTTTTGGGGATACATATGGTATTCCCAAACCCATTCCTCTTAGAATAAAAAGTAATCCTATAATAACTACAAAAACGGGTATTAATTTGCGTATTCGCTGCTTGGAAGAATCCTTTAATATTCCGCTCAGGTAAACGGCTGTTGTCATTAAAGGGACTGTGCCTAATCCAAATAAAATCATATATAACGAACCTTCAACAGCTGTACCCATGGCAATTGCCCCTAATAGGGCCATATAAACCAGTCCGCAGGGCAGGAATCCGTTTAGAAGCCCAATAGTGAGAAAAGTATCTGCCGTTTTCTTCTTAAGCGCTTTACCTAAATTGCTTTTAATTTTTCCAATAACCCGATATACAGGTCTTGAAAGGCTAATCCTGCTCATATATTTAAAGGGTATTATTACAACTAATATCATGAGTACACCAATAATAATCGATAATTTTTGCTGTATTCCAAAGATGTAAAGTCCCTTGCCTAATAGTCCAAATAATAATCCAATAATGCCATATGCCATTAGTCTTCCAAAATGGTAAATGAAAACCTGACCTGCTTTTTTATACTTATTATTCTGACTTACAGGCAGCATAAAGGCAATGGGCCCGCACATTCCAATACAGTGCAAACTTCCCATAAGGCCTAAGATTAAGGCAGATAACAGCATATCATTAATTAATAGGTGATACTTTTTTTAATCAAGTGCTCTTTGCCTTGATAATTCCAGTAAATTTTTATGTCCCAGCGACCATCCAACAAACGTTTGTCAGGTATGAGCAAATGTTTATTGGATAAACTTAAAGGAAAGTCAAAATCCAAGTGCTTATTGGATGGTCTATATAGGGACACTTTACCTTCTATTTCTTTATAATTCATTTTTGGTGGGAAAGTAATAGCTATTCCATTTTCCTGGTTAACAAAACTGAATTGGGAAGCATAATCTTTGGCATTATTAAGTGCGTCAATCTCCTTCTGATAAGCCAGTTCTTCTTTGTAATACTCCTCTGTGACTAAATCATGATTGGCACGGTTATCTGTACTTGCAAGAATTACGAAATACATTATAAATGCAATAAATGCGATAAATGCCAA
>CAJQNH010000101.1 GCA_905479615.1 uncultured Eudoraea sp. | reverse complement strand
TTTGTAATTAGAGCAGACAAATCTAATTTCACGGATATGAAAATAAAATCTAAAATTATCAAATTTGTACTGACCTTTGGTAGTGCTTTTGTCATTTTTATGGTATTCATGGTAATATCCAGATTTATTTAGTCTTACTGTAGTCGGATCATTCTGATTTGTATCTTTGCTTTACCATTATACTCCAAATCCGTCATGGTGTTCTCATTAATATCATGATCTTAAAACCTAAAAAATGCCAAAATCCACCAAAATTTTAGCTATTGTTTTAGTTATTGTTATCCTGGGGTTCGGTGTGGGAATATACCTGCAAGACTTAAAACATCAGGAAAGTACGGCTGCAGCCTGGGAAGCCAACCGGTTTAATGTAGCAAAATTCCACAGGATACTACGATATAATTCAGATATGAATATGGCCAACTGGGCAACAATGAAAGATAGCATTTCACAGCAATTAGACTCATTGGTGATCCTAAGATTCAGGAAGGAAATGGACAGCCTCAACGCACTGAAGAATCAAAATCCATAAGGGCCTCATAGATTCTTAAGCAATTTAAAGCACAGCATTAAGCATATATTTCCTGAATTTCCTTTTTGTATTTCTCCCTTATCACACGTCTTTTCAGCTTTAATGTTGGTGTTAGCTCGGCCACAGAATCATCTTCGTGAACAGGCAGCCAAACGGCCGGGACCAACCGGAATTTCTTTATTTGTTCTATATGACTGAATTCCGGATTGTATTTATCAATCACTTTTTGATATTTCGCGATAATTCTATCCTGCATTACCATGTCCTCCAGATTGGTCCACTTAATATTTTTATGCATACACCAATTCTTTAACCCATCCTCTGAGGGAACAATTAGCGCTGAAACAAATTTTTGTTTATCCCCAATAACCATGATCTGATCAATAACAAAATTTTCCTTTATCCTGTTTTCAATAGGTGCAGGTGCGACGTACTTTCCGCCTGAAGTTTTTAATAACTCCTTCTTCCTGTCTGTGATTTTTAAAAATTCCTTGCCATTCGGGCCTTGGATCAATTTTCCAATATCACCAGTACAGAACCAATTTCTGCCATCAACTTCTTTAAATACCTGAGCATTTATCTCAGGTTTTTTATAATAGCCCGACATAACATTAGGCCCAATAGCAAGTATCTCACCTTCGTCTTCATTATATTCCCCTGACGACCTATCTATATATAGCTCTACCCCTTTGATAGCATAACCTACCGTACCAATAATAGCCCCCCCCGGTTCAGTACCATTAACTGTTAAGGTAGGAGAAGTTTCTGTTAACCCATATGCTTCCCGTATATTAATCCCGGCAGCACAAAATACACGGATTATCTTCAAGGGACAAGGAGCAGACCCGGTAACAATCAGACGCACATTACCCCCAAGGGCTGCACGCCATTTGCTAAAAATTAATTTATCTGCAATGCCCCATTTTATTTTATTAACAGGAGATAAATTTTGATCCAGCTCATAATTATCTGTTAAGCGAAGTGCCCAAAAGAAAAGCGCCTTTTTTACTCCTGTTAAAGCCAGGCCTTTTTTGTAGATCGCTTCATATACTTTTTCAAGCAGTCTTGGAACGGTTGTAAAAACCACCGGTTGCACAGATGCCAGATCACCGTCCGGCCCACTCAGGTTATCGGTTCCACAAAAATATATGCAGGCAGCCTTATTGAACCAGGCGAAGGAAACCGCCCTTTCATAAATATGGCATAACGGAAGAAAACTCAACACCTTTTCACCGGGATGTATCGTTACAAAAGGTGCAGTTTCAAGTATAGCATGCATGATATTATTATTTGTGAGCATGACCCCTTTAGGATTACCGGTTGTTCCGGACGTATAAATTATAGTAATCAGATCTTCCCCGGTTAATCGCCCCTTAATTTCCTCCACCTTGCTTAATCCTTCACTGTCCAAAATTTCTTCCCAATAGGGCCTTCCTTCAGCTTTGTCAAAAGTGTAGATATTTTCTAAACTCGGAATATTCTTGCCTGCTATGGACAGTTTATCATAAAGATCAAGACCTCCGCAAAATGCTGCCTTTACTTCCGCTTCATTCAAGATATATTCATACTCCGAAATACTAATGGTTGGGTATAATGGAATACTTATAAGTCCGGCCATTTGCAACGCAAAATCCATAATTACCCATTCAGGCCTGTTTTTATAGATTACCAAAGCTACCTTATCTCCGGGCTTCAGGCCTAATTTTAGCAAACCGGAAGCAGCTTGTTCCGAATAATTTTTTACATCCTCTGTGCTATAGGACTTCCAGTTGCCTTTAGAATCCCGGGCACTTAAGGAAGTTTCAAGTGGGTTGCTGTTTAATTGATGGTAAAGAAGATCAAAAAGTCTGGTCATTGGTTTGTTACTTTAGGTTTCGTATTGGTTTATTTATAAGATCCGCGTTTATCAGGTGATCATTTGTCAACTTTAAAATTAAAAAAATTACTCGAACATCAAACTAATAAATTCGGCCACACAGGCTGGTTTATCAGAACCGTCTAACTCCACCACACAATTCCAGGTAATTTTTAATCCTTTACCCCCGTAATCTTCAATTTTTTGAATGGTACAGATCAACCTGAGCCGACTATCTACTAAAACCGGGCTTGGAAAGCGTACTTTATTCAACCCATAATTTATACCCATTTTAGCAGATTTAACTAACAAAACATCTTTTAAAAGTTTAGCTAAAAGTGCAAGTGACATAAAACCGTGAGCCACCGGCTTTTTAAAAGGTGAATATTTTTCCGCTTTTTCAACATCTATATGTATCCACTGGAAATCCATGGTGGCTTTGGCAAAGTCATTAATCATTTCCTGGGTCACTGTAAGCCAATCTCCCGCCGGTAATATCTGACCTTCTATTTCTCGAAAGTCAGCAAAATTATCAAGTTCTAATTTGGCCATATTAATTATCTTGAAGTTCCACCATCTATTGTCAGACAAATTCCCGAAACAAAGCGCGCCTCATCAGATGCCAGATAGAGATAACCATAGGCTATATCTAAAGGTTGAGCTACAGTGCGCAAGGGAATGCTTTCTTTAATTTTTGCAAAATGTTCTTCCGGAATCTTGTCTACCATATCGGTCATTGTAAAACCGGGTGCTATAGCGTTGGCGGTAATGCCATACTTGCCAAATTCCATGGTCCAGGTTTTTGCCATGGCAATAACACCCGCTTTGGTAGCCGCATAATTTGTCTGTCCAAAATTACCCCTTAAACCTACATTGGAGGCAGCGCTTACAATCCTTCCATACGTATTGGCCTTCATATATGGTACTACAGCCTGAGTACAGATAAAGACTCCTTTCAGATTTACATCAATAACAGCGTCCCATTCTTCTTCACTCATTTTTTCGAGCGTTCTGTCTCTTGTGATTCCCGCATTATTAATAAGGATATCTATTTTACCATATTTATCATTTACTTTTTTGAAAAGCTTTTCTACATCAGGTTTATCGGTTACAGAAACCTGATGATACTCCGCTTTTCCCCGGGTCTCATTTATGCTATCAGCTACCTTCTGCCCTTGCGGTAACAGGTCCATAATAATTACTGTCGCCCCTTCTTTTGCAAAGAGTTCGGATATGGCCTGGCCTATTCCACGGGAACCACCGGTAACTATGGCTATTTTGTCTTTAAGTCTCATTCTGTATCGTTCATTAAATATATATTTTTATTCGTCTTTACGAAATTTAATCCTTTAAACTAAGCAGAACTTTGGTCTAAAGCAAAATATTCCGGAAGAAGAACTGCCCTAAACTTTTATTACCAATTTACCCCTGACTTTTCTGTCCATTATTTCCTGTAACGCCAAGGAGGTTTCTTTCAACTCATAAATCTTATGAATATGAGGTTTTATTCTGTCCTCATCATACCATTGCATCAGGGTCCTTGTATTCTCCATATTCACTTTGGGGTTTCTCATGGCAAAATCGCCCCAAAATACCCCAACGATAGAAGCTGTCTTAAGCAAAGGCAGGTTTAAAGGCATTTTAGGTATAGTCCCGGTAGCAAATCCTACTACCAGATATCTCCCTTCCCATGCAATACCCCTGAATGCTGCTTCAGAATATTCCCCACCAACAGGATCGTATATAACATCTACCCCTTTGTTATCTGTCAATTTTTTTATTTCAGACTTCAAATCTTCTTTGGAATAGTTAATGGTTTGATCAGCACCATATTCTCTGCATAATTGCAATTTTTCTTCAGAGGATGCTGCTGCAATAACCTTGGCCCCCATTAATTTGCCTAATTCCACCGCTGCCAAACCAACACCACCCGAAGCACCGAGTACGAGTAATGTCTCGCCCTTTGCCAGTTTTGCCCTGTCTTTGAGGGCATGATATGAGGTGCCATATGCCACCATAAAAGAAGCCGCAACAGGGAAATTCATTTTCTTTGATTTCAGGAAACAGGTATTGTAAGGCACTATAACTTCCTCTGCAAAGCCTCCGCTGAATACAAATCCGAATACTTCATCACCAATCGCCAGGTGTTTTACCTCATCGCCAACCTCTTTTACAATCCCGGCAATATCACTTCCAGGAGTGAATGGAAGCTCTGGCTTAAACTGGTATAACCCCTGGATAATTAATGTGTCCGGAAAATTTATTCCACAGGCTTTTACTTCAACCACCACCTCTTTTGCTTTGGGTTTTAAACCTGGCATTTCTTCTAAAACAAGTGAAGATGGTGGTCCGAATTCTTTACATCGTATGGCCTTCATCTTCTACTACTTTTAGCACCAGTTTGCCTAATTTTTCACCAGTAAACAACCTTTTATAAGTTTGCGGAAAATTCTCAATTCCCTCATATATATCTTCTTTACCTTTCAATTTTCCCTCTGCCAGCCACGCACCCATGGCCCTTGCAGCTTCGCCATACCTTTGTGCATAATCAAATACCACCATTCCCTGCATTGTGGCTCGGTTTACAAGGAGTGAAAGGTAATTACTGGGTCCTTTTATGGCCGTTTTGTTGTTGTATTGCGATATGGCTCCACATATCACTATTCGTGCATGCATTCTTAGTTTACTCAGGGCAATATCAAGAATTTCGCCACCTACGTTGTCAAAATAAACATCCAGGCCTTTTGGACATTCTTCCTTCATTCTGGTTACAACATTCTCGTTCTTATAATCAATAGCAGCGTCAAAACCCAACTCCTCTAAAATATATTTACATTTCTCCTTACCCCCGGCAATGCCGACAACCCGGCATCCTTTAATTTTAGCAATTTGACCCACGATGCTCCCCACCGCTCCTGCTGCTCCTGAAACAACCACAATATCACCTTCTTTTATTTTCCCCACCTCAAGAATACCAAAATAGGCTGTCATGCCTGTCATACCCAAGGTGCTTAAATAGGTTGGAAGCGGAGCTAGTTTTGGATCTATCATACGCAAATCCTTTCCATCCGAAATTGCATATTGCTGAACACCCCCAAATCCGGCTACATAATCCCCTACTTTAAAGTTGGTATTTTTATTAACTGCCACCACCTCACCAACGGCACCCGAGCGCATTACTGAACCTATGGCCATTGGTTCTATATAGGATTTGGAATCATTCATCCAACCCCGCATAGCCGGGTCAAGGGAAACATAATGTTGTTTCACCAGAATTTCACCTTCCTGCAATTCAGGAATAGGATTAGTCTCTAATGACCAGGTTGAAGCATCTGCCTCACCTATCGGTCTCTTTATAAATTTCAATTGTTTATTCATATTTTTCATTTCGGTTTTATCCTTTCTTTTTATTTGAGAAACTCTTTACGTATGCTTCCATTTTGGCTCGTATTTCAGGTTTCCACCACAGGGTTGCAGCTTCTTTCAGCGAATTTTTAGCATCTATATCAAGTTTAGCGAGTAAATTTTTTCGAAGCTTATTTTTTGTATTAAGAAGTATTTCCTGATCTGCTTTCAAATACTGCTGCATTCTGGTTTCGGCCTTTGGCAATACCTGCTCTAAAGGAACCAATTCGTCCACTAATCCGGCAGACAAGGCTTCTTTTCCATTAAGCAGCTTCCCCTCCATAATATATCTGCTAGCCAAACCCTGACCTATCCAAAAGGCATAGGTTTCTATAAGGTTCTGAGAAATTTGAATATTTACAGCAACCTCATTCAGTCCAATAATATATTGTTCTCCATCTGCCATAATTCGGTTATCACTTGCCACTGCAAGAACGCAGCCCCCAGCCGGGGAATGACCGGTAATTGCCGATATAACAGGTTTGGTGATCTGCATTAGTTCTATGAAAAGTGCACCAAAAACATTAAAAAAATCTTCGATCTGCTTTTTGTCGTACTGAAATAATTCTATTAAATCCAGGCCCGCCGAGAAATAATGTGGCTGCCCTGTTAGTATTGCTC
>CAJQNH010000100.1 GCA_905479615.1 uncultured Eudoraea sp. | reverse complement strand
AATAATTTATGAAAGTAAAACTTTATACAATTCTTTTGGTTTTGATGAAATAGGAAGTGGGCTTATAATAGCATGTTACTTTATTTTATTCGGGATTTTTGGAACAATCCGCAGTACGGCGAGTGCTTTAGGGGAAGAAATTGGGTGGCGTGGATTTTTGGTGCCAGAACTGTTTAAAACCCAAGGGTTTACAAAAACCTCATTGATTTCTGGTTTTATTTGGGGGGTTTGGCATTTGCCAATATTACTCTTTGCTGATTATAATAGTGGTACTCCCTCATGGTATGCAATGTCCTGTTTTATGGTGTTAATTATTAGTATGAGTTTTATTTATACTTGGTTTCGCATCAAGTCGGGAAGCTTATGGACGGCGGTAATACTTCACGCTAGTCATAATTTATTTATTCAAAGAATTTTCACACCTTTAACTGAAGACACGGGTAACACAGCTTATTATATTGATGAATTTGGAATTGTATTACCAATAGTTGGCCTTGGTTTTGCGATATACTATTGGAGTAAACGAAAAGAACTAAAACCAATACCTAAGAATGTATAGAAAGCATTTAAACGCATTTTATACTATCCGTTACCTGTAATTTCCATAAAAGAATAATTTATGAAAGTAAAACTTTATACAATTCTTTTGACTATTCTAATAATTGGTTGCACTATAAAAAAGGAAATCCCTGCTGATATTGAATTCACCGTTTTACCAAACTTAAAGGACAGCTTACCCGCTGTTGAAGTGAATTTTGATTATAAAAGTGATAAACGTGGACTAATTACATTAAGATATGAAAATAATTCGTGGGGAGATAATGATGTATTTAATTGCATTCATGAATTACAGGTTTTACCGAAGCCAGAAAATATTGAATTTAATAGAGACAGTAGTTTAATAACGATTAAAACAAAACCCAATTTACTTTCATCTATTAACTACAAAATTATCCAAGACTATAAAGGACCCCCATTAAATCAATATCGCTACAGACCTATGATGGATAAAAACTATTTTCATGTTCTAGGCATGAGATTATTTATGATTCCTGACGGAATATTTGAATCAGATAGCAGTAAAGCGAAGATAAAAATCAGTTATCAAAGTAAATCAGATGAGGACATATTTCACAGCAGTTTTGGTAAAGAGAATGTTCAAAATATCGAAGTGAATAGAGATGATTTGTATGGGTCATTCATAGTTGGGGGCGATTACAGAAGATATTCCTTTACGTACGATAATGATAGTGTTTACTTTATTACTAGGGGTAATTGGAAAGCATTTACAGATCAAGATATTTTAAACCAATTAAAACAAACTATCAGCTCTCAAAGAAAGTTTTGGAATGACCCTCGAAAGGGAAACTTTTCAGTATCGCTCACCCCTACTTATGAGACTTGGTATTCTATTGGAGGAAGTGGGTTTTCAAACTCATTTGTTTCTTTCGCTTCTAACAATGAAAAAGTAACGCTAGCTCAAATGAAATGGCTCTACAATCATGAATTACTTCATAAGTGGATAAGTAGAACCATAATAAATGAGAATGAAGTAGAGCAATACTGGTTCAGTGAAGGGTTTACAGATTATTATGCATATAAACTAATGCTAAAAAATGACTTTTTGGATGTGTCTGAGTACGTTAAAATTTTAAATCACGAAGTGATTATTCCCCATTATCAAGACCCTGTTAATACCATTCCAAATTCTGAATTAACATTTGAAGAATTTTGGTCCAACTATGCTAAATATATGAAACTACCCTATAGACGAGGGCTTCTTTACGCTTTTCTTTTAGATAATCAAATCAAGAATCAAAGCAACAATTCGCAAAGTTTAGATAATTTAATGATTGATTTATTTCAGTTGTCTCTAAATGATGATTCCCTGAGATTAAATCAGAAAGTATTTATCCGAAATTTATTAAAGTATTTAAACCATCCTGAAGTAGAGTCAGACTTTGAAGGATATATTTTAGAAGGCAATCTAATAGATTTTCAAGATGAATTACCTGATGGATTATCAATTGAATATCAAAATAATATTCCACTATTGAAATTGGATTCTGAAGACTTCTCTGATTTAGGAAAGAGACTTAAATTATAAAACTGCAGCTAACAAAGCCTACAAGCAATAGCGCCCTGCGGGACGCTAATGCTCAAAGCCAAACCGTTGGTATGAATACCCTTCTGTAACATTTGATTCTACAGGTTATCTTTAGATAGCCAATTACTCCCTATGCTAAAAAACATAGATAGCCTTCTGATTACAATAATACTATTAAGTTTCTTATCCTGTGATAGATATAGCGCAGGAGATTACCAGTTGGTTATTGTCAATGCATCTGTATACAATGTGAATACGTTACAAGTAGAAAAAAATAAATCTATTTTCATCCAAAATGGTCTGATAAAAAAAATATCAAAAACAACTTCCACAGATATTACCTTAAAGAATGCCATAGATGCACATCAAAAATTACTTACTCCATCATTCATCGATGTACATAATCACCTGAATTTTATATTTGGCGATACTATAGAAATAACAAACCCAAAGGATTTTCAAACCTCCCGAAGAATTTTAACTGAACAATACATTCCATATGGAGTAACTGTTGTGCGTTCTGCTGGTGGAAGAGAACTACATATCCCAATGGAGCAATCTTGGATGAAGCACCATCCCGATTATATTGACTATTATCCCTCGGGTGGAGCTTTGGTTTCATTGGATACAAAATTTTACAATCATACTTATGTGAGCGATAGCACAGATGTGGTCTCTAAAATTAAAGAATACCACAAGCTAGGATTTGAGCATATCAAAGTCTATAGCTTGATTAAAGAGACAGAACTCAAAACAGCTATTCGGACTGCTAGAGAATTGGATATGAGCATTTTCGGACACATTGAAAACTCGATGATTTCTATTGAAAAGGCATGCGAATTAGGATTAACAAATTTCGAACATGCTAAAACTCTTTTTTTGGAGGTTATTAGAAAGTACGAAATAGCTTCGAAGGACTTATCGAACCTTCCTCCTGATGATGATGAGAATTGGCGCTATAGAGAATATGAAGCATTCAATTTTATAGGAGCAAATAACCCATCGCTATTGTCATTAATTGAACTATTTAAAAAAAATAGTGCATCCATCACACCTACTCTTCACCTTTATGCTCATCCAATAGGACTTGCGAATACGGACAACCAAATTGCCATGCATGAAGAGGACCAATTGAAATGGTCTGGAGTGAAATTGAATCGGGCTAAAAAAGGTTTTAAAGAACTCACTGCTTTAGTCTATAAACTTTACGAAAATGGGATAATGTTAAACTCCGGATCAGACACCTACGAACCAGGCAAGACAATCCTTTCGGAGATGTTACTGTTAAACGAATTAGGTATTCCTATGAATGAAGTATTAAAAATTGCATCTTTAAACAGTGCCAAGACTTTAAACAAGAGTAGAAGTTATGGTTCAATTGAGGTTGGAAAAAAAGCACATTTAATATTGTTTGATAAGAGCCCCTTGACTAATCCCTTAAATTTACTTTCAAAAAAGACCGTAATAAAAGATGGTATTGTTTGGGTAAAGCATTGATTTTTATATAATACATTTATTAAGAGTAAATGAAACCGAAACACTCAAGCCAACAAAGAACTGAGTTAAAAAATAAGTCTTTTTAAGTTAATCCAATACAGGCTAACGCCTGTCTGTCTTTTTCGTTTTCACTGTTTAAATGCCTATTGGCATTACACTATAAAAACAAAAAATCCAACCACTTTCGTGATTGGATTCTCTTGGTCGGGGTGGCAGGATTACCTGGGGTGATCCTGAAAAGGGGTTGTTGCTCAAGTTAATCCAATACAGGCTAACGCCTGTCTGTCTTTTTCGTTTTCACTGTTTAAATGCCTATTGGCATTACACTATAAAAACAAAAAATCCAACCACTTTCGTGATTGGATTCTCTTGGTCGGGGTGGCAGGATTCGAACCTGCGACCTCCTGCTCCCAAAGCAGGCGCGATAACCGGGCTACGCTACACCCCGAATGGTGTAATTTTCAGTTTTGAATTCCAACTGGAATCATTTAATGAACTTTTGCGGACATGTCCGCTAAAGCCCGCCGGTTCCGCACCTTGGCGGAAAAAGGCTGGCGAAAGCGGAGAGACTGGGACTCGAACCCAGGCGACACTTACGCGTCGACAGATTAGCAATCTGCTCCGTTACCACTCCGGCACCTCTCC
>CAJQNH010000099.1 GCA_905479615.1 uncultured Eudoraea sp. | reverse complement strand
GCGCTTAGTTGTTGGATTTTGATTTCTTCCCGCAGCTGCAAATATTTAGAATATGGTTTATTGTAATCATAGATTCTTCCGAGGGATATTTCTATTGTTCTATTTGTAACATTATCCAAAAACATTCTGTCATGAGAAACTATTACCAAAGCACCCGGGTAATTAAGCAGAAACTGCTCTAGCCAAAGTATAGAATCGATATCCAAATGGTTGGTAGGTTCATCTAATAAGAGAACATCATTATTCTGTAAGAGTAATTTAGCCAATTCTATACGCATTCGCCATCCACCAGAGAAGGTATCTGTGCTTTTATCAAAATCTTCCCTTTTAAAACCAAGACCTAAAAGGATTCTTTCGGTCTGTCCCTGATAATTGTACCCACCATGAACTTCATATTGATGAGTTAAATCATTTAAGTCTATTATTAGTTGATTGTATAAGCCACTCTCGTAATCGGTCCTTTCTGCCAATTGCAAATTTATATGCGCCAACTTCTGTTCTAATGCTTTTAATTCAACAAAAGCCTCGTAGGCTTCATCAAGTACCGATCTTCCATGTTCAAAATCGAGATCCTGCTTGAGGCAGCCTATTTTTATATCTTTTTCTGTAGCCAATGTACCTGTATCTGGTTCAATTTCCTTAGAAAGCAGTTTAAGCAAGGTAGATTTCCCTGCGCCATTTTTTCCAATAAGCCCAACCCTGTCCCCCGCATTTAATCTAAACGCGATTTCTTTAAACAGGTATTCTCCTCCAAAAGAAACAGAAAGATTATGAATATTTAGCATTTTTGTGATTGGTGTTACAATTAGAAACTTTGCAAAATCGTAGTTTTGCCTAAACTTTTGCAAATGTTAAAAAAAGGAAACAAACTCTACAGTATTTTAACAGGAAGTTGTCCAAGATGCCATAAAGAAAGTATGTATACAGATAATAACCCTTACCACCTGGGCTCTCTTTTTAAAATGCAGGCACGTTGTTCTCACTGCAATACCAAGTATAAAATTGAACCTTCCTTTTTCTACGGGGCTATGTATGTAAGCTATGCTGTTGGAATAGCGTTTGCAGTGGCGGCCTTTATAATTGCGTTTTTAATAATTGGTACGGGTTTACTAAATACATTTTTTGTAATCGTGATTACGATGGTGGTCTTTTTGCCTTTTATTATTAGGCTTTCCCGAAATATATGGATCAACATCTTTATAAAATACGACTCAGGCACTGTTCATATAGATTAAACTTCAATATAGGCCTTTTCATATCTTGTGATATTCATTTCGGGGTCTATGTGCCCTCCATCCTCTATATATTCATATAACTGATTTGAAGCATATGGGGCAATCATGACACCTCTTGATCCAAAACCATTTAATAAGTACATATGATCGAGAACAGGGTGTTTGCCCACCAAAGGCCTCCTGTCGGCCACAGTAGGCCTTATTCCGGCAACATGGCTCACAATCTTATAATCACAGTTCAAAAAGGTCTCCAGCTTTGTAAGGAGCTCTAGTCTGGCCTCTGAAGTGGGCTCGTTGCTTTTATCCTTCCATTTGTAGGTCGCCCCTATTCTGTAATGATCATTTCCTATTGGAATAATAAAAACCGAAGATTTAATTACCCGCTCTTCCTTAAGAAGCGGGGCCTTTATAGTTAAAAGTTCTCCTTTTGTTCCGTTGAGTGGTAAATAATTGAAATACCTGTTCTTTTTTAGTCCAAACCCTGTAGCAAAAACAATTCTTTTGGCATCCATTTCCCTATAGGAAACACCGTTCTTTCCCATCTTTAAAAGGTCAAAATTGAAAGTTTCCTCATACAATAGTTTTTTTTTGGATAAATATCCCGAATATGTTTTTACCAATTTCTGTGTATCCACTCTTCCTGTATGTAAGACCTCCCCAAAACCGAATTGGGCATTTAGACATGGATTATTATTAGTGAGTAATTTTGTAGAAAGGTATGGCTGTAATTTTTGTTTATCAGCCGCCTCAAACCAAAGGTTTTGCTCCTCTACAGATGCAAATAATCTTAAAACCGGCACTTTATGATCCAGCGGTACACCTAGTTTAACCTCTAAGCTTTTATAAAAGTCCCGAGCCAGACCTAGTTGTTCATGTGCTTTCCAGGCAAGGTTAAACCTTTTTAAAATTACAGGATTATATAAGCCTCCAGCAATATTGGATGATGTTTGAGAGTCATCATTGATCACTATAAAGGTTTTACCATGATCATCAAGTCTTTCACAAAATGCTATCCCGGCCAGTCCAAGGCCTACTATTAAGTAATCTACCATAGTGTAAAATTAAAAAACGCTGCACCAAATGGTGCAGCGTTTTTTAATTTATATCTGAATTGGAATTTAAAGCTTGCTTCTAATATGCCCACATGTCCTGTTCCCTGTCTCGTATTGTTTCCTTAATACGATCTGCTTCAAGCAACTGGAATAGCGCATTGTCTGCTATGTAATCATTAATAATACGATCGCCCTGAACATTGTCTTCTCTATAGATAAGACCGTTAAAACGTCTGGCATTTAATAACATATCAAAGGATATTGGCTGCGCTGAGTTTTGTTGGTTAAAAACCTTGGCTCTATGTAATACCTCTCTGGCACTCGGATACCAAACCCAAAAAAGTTCAACTTTATTCTCATTGGGATCCATAGATTCATCATCTACAAAGTTTACATCGGGTGCCACCGGAGCAATACCCAGCAGTCGATATTTCAATTCGCCCTGTCGCTTATCAAAATACCATATCCCTTTGATACGATATTCTTCAATATCAGCAGCAGTAAGTTCCCTTTGGTTAACATATTCAGGGGAAAGTTGCTCACCGGCATTGATTTGCTCATATCCAAGATCTGTGGTATCTACTTTTTTCAAAGTAGCTTCCAGGTCACTGAAATTTCTTTTTTCAGTGAAATAGGAATCCACATATACGTCAGTAAGCTTACCGTTTTTAATGTTTTTCATAAAAACATCATACAACGACCTTCTGTCTGAACCAATATCTATGGTATCAAGCGGATAGTACAAGGGGAAATTCACTCTTTCATCAAGATCAATTACCTCCCATACGGTCTTAGACCAAAGGATATCCCTGTCATCCACGTAGCCGTATGGCAGCGGAGAATCATTATCCGCCGCTATTTGCGCTTCTGTCTTTTTCCCAATCTCATCCGGCAACTTGGCATTTAAAATATTAGCCTGTGCCATTATGGAAATTGGTAGTAGCGCTACAGCTCCAGCAATTAAAACATTCTTCCAATTCATAA
>CAJQNH010000098.1 GCA_905479615.1 uncultured Eudoraea sp. | reverse complement strand
ATTATTTATTCAATAAATGAAAAAAATATTCTCCTTTTCTAATTTTTATTTTAGTCTCGCCCTGGTGTGATTGCGCTAATAGTACTGTGGTTTCACACTAATTGGTCTGAAAAGAAATATGAAGTAAATTTTATTAAAGAGAAACCTGGATTTCTTTATCTCCTTCTACTTTGAACGCGCATTCACTATATTTTGGAGGCCCAAATGTTTTCATTTTTCCAATGGAAAAACAAATCGGTTCCTTAGGGATTCCAATCCAGTTAGTATCTAATTCGTCATCACCATCTTCATCATGAAAAATTGCCAGTGCATACTCCCCATCCGGTAAATCATCAATTATTACCAATGTATTCCCTAATTCCGCTTTACTGCTACCTCCTGAAAACATTTTATCTGAATCCAAAAAACTATCCGAACTATCATATACTGCAACAAGTACACTGCCGTTATTGCTTTTAACCCCGGTTACGTCTACAGAAAGTTTGTTCTGAGAAAACAACATAAAAGGCAAAAGCAGCAGATTTAGGAAAAGTAATTTCATTAGAATAAATTATTTGTTTTGTACTAGAAAACTCTGATTTACGGAATTAATTGTATCTCTTGGGCATCTATTTTTTCTTCAAGGTAAAGATATAATTCTTTTGTTTTAACAGAATCAGACAAATTAATAAAAAGTAGAAGGGAATCGTTGTATGTTAATCTGATCTTTTGATGGTGTAAGTTGTCTACATAAACATAAACGAGTTTTTCTTCATTCAGAGAATCTTTAAAAATTCCTTTTTCCTTTTCCCAGGCCGAAAAACCATTTTTACGAACCAAAGAGGGAATTTTGCTTACCATTGATACTTCATTTATGGTCTTAAATGGTAACTCCATATAATACACCCCCGATAAAATCTCGATGCTATCCGCTTTCTTCCATATCCAATTTTTATAGTGTGCCAAAAAGCTCAATAAACAGACAATAATAGTTAGGACTATAAGTATATTCCAAAACCAATGCCTTTTTTTGCCTTTCATAACCTATTCATTTTCAGTTTCTTGCCTGTATTTCTCAAACCATGCCAGGGTATGTGCAATTTTTGTAATTAAATTACTGGGTTTATTTGCAATACCATGACTCGCCCCAGGGATTTCAACTAAAACAGTTTCAATTTTCCTTAGTTTTAAGGCGTGATAAAGCTGTTTAGCCTCACTTGGAGGAGTTCTTAAATCTTCCATTCCTACCATAACCATTGTTGGGGTTTCTATATTACCAACGAGAGACAAGGGAGAAAATTTCCAATAACCTTCAAAATTTTCCCAGGGCTGACCCGGATACCGAGAATTGGCATAGCCAAAATAATTATCCGCTACCAGGGTTTTGCTTATCCAGTTCATTACCGGTTTGGCTACCACGGCAGCCTTGAACCTGTTGTTTTTACCAATTATCCATGCCGTCATTATACCCCCTGCACTTCCCCCTGTAACATATAGTTGATCTTCATGGGCAATTCCTTTTTTGATACAATGATCTACCCCGTCCATGACATCACTATAATCGTCACCCGGATAATTATTATATAGAAGATTGCCAAATTCTTCACCATAACTAGTACTTCCCCTGGCGTTGGGGTAAAATACGATATAACCCGCCGCCGCATATAGCTGCATCTCTGCAGAAAACCTGTCGCCATAATTAAGAACTGGTCCTCCATGATTTTCAACCAGAAACGGATATTTTTTGTTCTTGTCATAATTCGGCGGGTATACCACCCAGCCCTGAAGTTCTCTCTGATCTACCGTAGATTTGTACCAAACTTCTTCAACATTACCCAAAATTCTATAGTCAAAAAGTGCCTTATTAAGAGCAGTAATCTTAGTTGTTCTTTTAGACTTCAGGTTCATTACCGCAACCTCAGCCGGGTAATCAGGCCTGCTATGTGTATAGGCCATGGCACCATCTTTGGAAACGCTGAAAGAACCTCCGGCATAGGGCCGCCCAATAGAAGTACCTCCCAGGTTATCTGCAAGTTTAGTAATTTTTCCATCCAATGAAATATAACCAACTTTGGTGTTCCCCTTATCATCGTATTTAATATAAAGTCCCGTATTCTTTTCATCCCAAATCATACTGCTAATACTCCTGTCCAAAGCTGCAGATAAAACCCTGCTGTCCGTACCGTCATTATTCATGATTTGTAGTTCTCGAACCTGATACGTTTGTACTTTATCCTCGTATCCTAAATAAGCGATATACCTGCCATTTGGGGATACCGCTGGATTATTATCCGGTCCCTTTCTCTCAGTCAAAGCCTTTATCCGACCTGTTGCAACCTCCACCTCATAAATTTCACTGTTCCGAAAATCATATTCCCAGTTCTCCGTTCTGTTTGCAGAGAAAAATATTTTATCTCCATCTGCAGACCAGGAAAGCTTTCCTCTATGGTGATAATCCTCGGCCGTGATCTGTCTAAATGCTCCTCCTTGAGCTGGAATTACAAAGATGTGATTAAAGCCCGGCCTTATGTAACCTCGTCCATCTGCCTCATGATATAGTCGATCTGTAATTCTTGGCTTTTCAGCCCACTTTGCACCTTCCGGTTTCTTGGGGATTTTTGCAATAACCGGAGGATCTTTTTCAACATTCATAGAAAATGCCAATTGGTCACCCTTGGGTGACCATGTTAACGCACTTGGGCTAAATGGAAGTTGGCTAATTTTTGCCAGCTTACCGCTCTCCAACCAATACATATAAATCTCAGAACCTTCACTTGTTGTGCTAATAAATGCTATCCTGTCTCCATTTGGAGACCATCGGGGACTGTGTTCACTCTCTTCGCGAGAGCTAAGCTTTTGATGTCCCGAACCATCAGAATTAATAATCCAAAGGTTACCATCAGCCTTATCTTTCATAATATCAAAACCCATCCTTCTATAAATTATCCGGGAACTGTTTGGTGCTATTTGGGGATCAGAAACATATTCAAGTTTAAATATATCCAAATAGCTGAATTTTTGTTTTTGGGTGTAAGCTTGGGATCCTATCAATAATAGAATAATGGCATAACATATTTTCCTAAGAATCATAGTATAAGGTTTTTAAATACGCTCTAAACTTAATCATTAACATGAAGTAAAACAATTTACAGGCAAGCCTTTATTCTGTGGATTAATTTCAAAGAAAAACAAGTCTGAAGGTGTTAAAATAATTGATCAAAATTAGTACCTTTAGAGTTATGACCAAATTTTAAGAGGTAATCAAAACTTATATTTTCACCTTGATCTCTTTATATAATTCAAGCACCAAATGTATTTACCGGAAGATTTTCTAAATGCTAAAAAGAGAAAAGACCTAATTGCCATAGCCAATCAAAAGGACCTGGATATTTCTAAGGTTCTTAATGCACTTCGATATGAAGAAGAACTAAGACTTTTACAGATAGAATTAGTAAACTTACAGCGATGGGTAATTAAAAGAAAACTAAGGGTCGCCATAATTTTTGAAGGTAGAGACGCAGCAGGTAAAGGAGGTGCTATTAAACGTTTTACGGAACACCTTAATCCAAGATCAATGAGGGTTGTCGCACTTTCTAAACCTACCGACGTGGAAGGCGGACAATGGTATTTTAGGAGATATATTAAAGAACTCCCAAATCCCGGCGAGATTGTTTTTTTTGACAGGAGCTGGTATAACAGAGCAGTGGTTGAACCCGTAATGGGCTTTTGCAATAAGCATGATTATAACCAATTTATGGTTCAGGTTCCCGGGTTTGAACATATGCTATATGAAGATGGTGTTCAGCTTATAAAATTTTGGTTTTCTATTTCTAAAAAAGAACAAAAAAAGCGAATAGAAAGTCGGTTATTAAATCCTTTAAAAAAATGGAAATTTAGTCCGGTAGATAAAAAAGGACAGGCCTTGTGGGATAAATACAGTTATTATAAAGAACAAATGTTTTCCAAAACGCACACCACTTTCAGTCCATGGATAATTGTAAAGGCCAACAGCAAAAAGACTGCTCGTCTTGAGAGTATTCGTTATGTACTTTCCAAGTTTGATTATACGAGAAAAACAAAACACAAAACAAGCATATTACCAGATCCTAACATAGTTCTCCGGTATTACAGGCATATTGAACAAATTGATATATAGAAAATGACACCAAAGGACACGAAACATATTGAACTTAGTGAAGATGATATTTCATTGCTTAACTCGCCTATTGGATTGAGAAGTCTATTATCTGATAAGAAGACTAATGTTGAAAAGGCCTTGCGATTAACGAAGCACGAACTGAAAATTAAAGAGCTTCAGACAGAACTTATTAAGCTTCAAAATTGGGTAATAGCAAAAAACAAAAAAATAGTGGTAATTTTTGAAGGCCGGGATGCGGCGGGTAAAGGCGGAGCCATAAGAAGAATCACCGCATATATTAATCCCAGGCAATACAGGATTGTTGCCCTGCCCAAACCAACTGTCGAGGAACGGGGGCAATGGTATTTTCAACGCTATGTAAACAAACTTCCAAAACCCGGTGAAATGGTCTTTTTTGACCGAAGTTGGTATAACCGGGCTGTTGTAGAACCAGTGAATGGTTTTTGCACCAAACTGCAGTATCAGAATTTTATGAAACAGGTAAATAGTTTTGAAAGAATGATCATGGATTCGGATACTTATTTAATAAAATTCTATTTTTCAATTTCCAAAGAGGAACAAGCTTTTCGGTTTAAGGAGATTAAATCTGATCCTCTAAAAAAGTGGAAAATGACCGCGGTAGACGAAAAAGCCCAGGAATTGTGGGATGAATACACTGAATTCAAGGTGAAAATGTTTGATCACACAGATTTAAAAGATTCTCCATGGGTGATTATAGATGCTGACAAAAAAACGGACGCCAGAATTAAGGCCTTAAGTTATATAATAGATACTATTCCTTATGAAATTGTTGAAGAGGAGGAGGTCTAATAAGAATATTCCAGATTATCGTATATTTACTCAAGGATTATGATGGTAAAACTAGTTTCCATAACGGCTTCTTTACTTATTCTGATACAAAGTTTCAACATATGTATCAGCGATCTTGTTGATCTTAGTGAATTAATAGAGCATGCCAAATTTCATTCTGAGAAATATGGAGATAACTTGTTTGTCTTTATTTCCAAGCATTATGGGGAGCTTGAAGCGGACCATTCTAAAAAACATCAGGAAGAAAAACAAGATCACGAAGAATTGCCATTTCAGCACCAGCCCCATATGACGTTGCTTTCAGCTTTTATGATAAAGGATTTGCAAACATATCATATTAAACCCGTTGACGATTTGGTAACTTCAACTACAGATTTCTTTTATCAGGCTTCATATTCTAATTGCGAGAAAGAAGCCCCTTTCCAACCCCCCCGCGCGGTATAATTCATCTTGGTTTATTTTTTTCGCAGGCATAATTTTCCTTACTAATTATGCATGATTATCAATCATTATTCCATGAATTATGTTATCACGTATTATAGAATTCAGTATTAAGAAGAAGTTTATTGTCCTCTTATTTACCCTAATTTTAGTTGGATTTGGGCTGTATTCCCTAACTCAAATATCTATTGGTGCCGTTCCGGATGTTACTAATAATCAGGTTCAGGTAATTACCACTTCGAGAAGTCTATCTACCCAGGACATGGAGCAATTTATTACCTATCCTGTTGAGCTTGAAATGGCGAATTTACCCGGTGTTCTGGAAATAAGGTCTATTTCTAAATTTGGATTATCGGTTGTGACCATTGTCTTTGAAGATAAAATGGGGACATATCTGCCCCGTCAGTTAATTGCCGAAAAGATTAAATCAGCCTCGGAGAAAATCCCTGAAGGTTTCGGTAGCCCGGAAATGGGGCCTATTACTACGGGACTAGGAGAAATCTACCAGTATATCCTTGATGTAAAACCGGGATATAAAGAAAAATATTCGACTGCAGACTTAAGAACTATTCAGGATTGGGTGGTAAAAAGACAACTCTCAGGTATTCCCGGGGTTGTTGAAGTGAATACCTGGGGAGGATTTTTAAAACAATATGAAGTTGCAATTAGTACGGAAAAACTAAACGCGATGAAAATCACTGCAAAAGAGGTCATAAATGCCCTGGAATTGAACAATAGTGTTACAGGTGGTGGTTATATCGAAAAAGTAAATCAGGCCTATTTTATTCGTGGCGAAGGCTTAGCCACATCTTTGGAAGACATTGAAAACATTGTAGTAAAAAATGAGAATTCAATCCCAATCTATATAAAAGATGTGGCTAAAGTTGGTTTCGGAAGTGCCACACGTTTTGGGGCTATCACAGCCAATGGTGAGGGTGAAAAGGTTTTGGGGCAGGTAATGATGCTTAAAGACGCAAACTCCAAAAAGGTTATTGATGCCGTTAAAGAACGAGTTTCAACAATATCAAAAACATTACCTGAAGGGGTGCAAATCAACGCCTTCCTGGATAGAAGTGAGCTTATAAATAAAACAACCTTTACGGTTACTGAAAATTTGACTTTTGGCTGTCTGATCGTAATTTTTGTTGTCGTCCTGCTATTGGGCAATTTACGTTCAGGTTTAGTGGTAGCCTCCGTAATTCCGCTCAGTTTACTTTTTGCTATTTTTATGATGTCCCTTTTTGATGTTGACGCAAATTTAATGAGCTTAGGCGCCATCGACTTTGGAATAATTATAGATGGGGCTGTAATTATAGTTGAATTCATTGCATTTCAAATCACCGGAAAACGCGATGAGATGAGTAAATTATCTCGTTCTGAAAAAATAAAATTCACAGATAAAATAACTTACCAAGGGGCGTCTAAGATGATGAACTCGGCAATTTTTGGTCAGTTTATCATCCTGATCGTTTTTATACCTATTCTTTCTCTCAGCGGAGTTGAAGGTAAAATGTTTCGGCCAATGGCGTTAGCTTTTAGTTTTGCCCTTATTGGTGCAATGATCTTATGTTTTACCTATGTTCCGGTAGTATCATCATTGTTCCTGAAACCTTCAGATCCTTCTAAAAAGAACATTTCATTTTATATAATGCAATGGCTTAATAATTCTTTTGCCCGTACAATCCACTGGGCATTTAAAAGAAAAAAAATAGTGTTAAGTCTTGCAGTCACGGTTTTATTACTGACAATACCTTTTTTTATTTCTCTAGGAGGTGAATTTGTTCCCACATTAGATGAGGGTGATTTTGTAATACAACCTGTTTTAAAAACCGGGACATCACTCAGTAAAACAGTAGAAACGACAACCAAGATAGAGCAAATTTTACTAAATAACTTTCCAGAAGTTAAGCAGGTAGTTACACGGATTGGTGCAGCAGAAGTTCCTACCGACCCAATGTCTATGGAAGAAAGTGATGTCATTATAATTTTAAATTCAAAAAAAGAATGGGTATCGGCTAACTCTAAAGATGAACTGGCCAATAAATTCAAAGAGGCACTTTCAATACTTCCCGGCATAGAAGTAGAATTTACTCAGCCCATTGAAATGAGGTTTAATGAATTAATAACAGGTGTTAAAGCAGATATTGCCATAAAAATCTTTGGTGAAGATTTGGAAATACTCAGCAAAATAGGCAATCAAATAAAATCATTAATTGAAAATGTAAACGGGGCTGCTGATATAACTGTCGAAAAAATTGTTGGCCTTCCTCAAATGAACGTCAGGTACAAACGTGAAAAAATTGCACGTTATGGCTTGAATATCAAGGAACTGAATGATATGATTGCCATGGGATTTGCCGGGAAAAAAGTGGGTAGTGTTTACGAAGGCGAAAAGCGGTTTGATTTAGTGGTTCGCCTCACAAACGATAACAGACAGGATATTGACAATCTTAAAAATTTATTTGTTGATCTACCTTCCAATGGTAAGATTCCCCTGAGTGAGCTTGCTGATATCTCCTATCAAAAAGGAGCTGCCAAAATATCTCGGGATGACACCAAAAGGAGAATCGTGGTAGGCATTAATGTCCGTAACCGCGATTTACAGTCGGTGGTAGATGATGTCCAAAACCTAATAAATGACCACATAACCCTGCCTGCCGGATATTCGATAAGTTATGGCGGGCAATTTGAAAATCTGCAAAGCGCGAAATCAAGATTAATGGTGGCGGTACCTATTGCGCTGGCATTAATTTTTGTCTTGCTTTATCTGGCTTTTAAATCCATTAAAGAAACCTTAATAATTTTTACGGCAATTCCCCTGTCATCTGTTGGAGGAGTATTGTTATTATGGATGAGAGACCTTCCCTTTAGTATTTCTGCAGGAGTAGGTTTTATTGCCCTTTTTGGTATTGCTGTTCTCAATGGTATTGTATTAATAGAACATTTTAAAGAATTAAAACTAGAAAAATTTGAAAGCATGGAAGCGCTAATTATTCAGGGTACAAAAGACCGGTTAAGGGCTGTATTACTAACTGCTTCTGCAGCCGCATTGGGATTCTTACCGATGGCAATATCCACAAATGTCGGAGCTGAAGTACAACGTCCTTTAGCAACCGTTGTGATAGGCGGCCTGGTAAGTGCCACCTTTTTAACACTAATTGTACTCCCGGTATTATATAGCATATTTAGCAAACCAGGAAAACTTGTACCAACAAGACTTCTAAAAAAGAATAATTCTAATGCTCTTCTTATCGCAGCAATTCTTTTTACACCTGTTTTAAGTGCACAGGAAAGTGGTTTAAGCCTTGACGGATTAATGGCAATTGCATTGGAAAACAATGCAGGCCTCAAAGCAGATTCATTAAAGGTTAACGAGTCTGACGCCATGATATCCAGTGCTTTCAGCTTTGATAAGACTCGGGTTTATTACGAGTATGACGAAAATAACCTTGCCTTCAATGGTGAACCCATAAACGTTTTTGGGGTGCAACAGGATTTTCTTTTCCCAACAGTCTATTTCTCGAAAAAGAAAGTTAACAAAGCCGGTTATAATTTAGAATCCAGTGCGTATGAAATCCAAAAGAAAAGATTGAAAAAGGAGGTCACAGCCAGATTTTATGACTATCAATATGCAAAAGAGAAGGAATTTATTTATAAACAAATAGATAGCCTGTTTAGAGATTTTGCGACTATCGCCGAACGCCGTTTTGAACTTGGAGAAACCAATTACCTGGAAAAAATAACCACTCAGTCCAGACAAAAACAAATCCAAATTAAATTAGATGAAGCCGAACAAGATGTTGTCCTGGCCTATGTAAATTTAACTAAAATGGTACAGGTTGAGGACAGCATTAATATTAGAATGGCCGCACAAAAGAAGGTTACATTGAGTCCTGTAGGGTTGGAAAATAGCATAGAATTAGAATATTATTCCAAGAGAGTAAATCTTTTTGATAATCAACGTAAATATGAAAAACAACTTTTATTACCCGATCTGAGTTTGAGCTATTTTCTGGGATCAAACAGCAATCTGAATCAAAATTTATATGGCTATTATCTGGGTCTTAAAATTCCATTGTTGTTTTTTGGTCAATCTTCCAAAATTAAGGCATCCTCCATTGCCCGTGATATTGCAGTTGAACAATCAAAGGAGTATGAAGTTCAACTAAATAATGAATATATGGCCCTTAATGCCAAATTAATTAAGCAGGAAAAGGCCTTAAAATATTATGAAGAAGAGGGCACAGTTATATCTGATGAAATTTTAAAAACGGCTACCCTGAGTTTCAAAAACGGTGAAATCAACTATTTCCAGTATATCCTTAGTCTTGAAAATGCCTATGAAATTAAACTGGATTACTTAAATAGCCTTAATGATTACAATCAAACCGTTATTGCCATTAACTATCTAACTTATTAAAAACTAAGTCATGAAACGTATTTTATATTATTTCATTCAATTCATATTTGTAATCAGTATTTTGAACTGTAAAAATGTAGAGCCTGCTCATAGAACAGACGTTCAGGAGGATCTAAATCCTGAAGATACCGTTATTGAACTTTCTAATAAACAATTTGAAGAAAACGCCATGACAATAGGTAGTCTGGAAGAAAAATCTTTTCCTGAATTGGTTCAGGCCAATGGATTAATTGATGTGCCTCCGGCAAACAGAGCAGTTGTGAGTGCAACTATGGGCGGCTATATTAAAAATACGCATTTATTAATCGGAGATCGGGTAACCAAAGGGCAAGCATTGGTAACTATTGAAAATCCGGATTTTGTGTCCTTGCAACAAGAATATTTAGAGATAAAGGAACAATTGACCTATTTGAAATCTGAATATGAGCGCCAACAAATATTGATTAAAGAAAACATTTCATCACAAAAAAGTTTTTTAAAAGCTGAAAGCGCCTATAAAAAAGCAGAAGCCACTTACAAGGGGCTTCGAAAACAATTAGATCTGCTCAAAATTTCCCCTTCAGATGTTGAAAAGGGTATTATAAGTACTACCTCCACATTAAATGCCCCCATTAGCGGCAGCATTACACAGGTTAATGTATCTCTGGGGATGTATGTTTCGCCTGCAACACCTATCATTGAAATTGTAGATAATGACCATATCCATTTAGAATTATCTGTTTTTGAAAAAGATATAATGAAGCTTCATAAAGGACAGGAAATTGCCTTTGAAATACCGGAAGCATCATCCGAAGTATATGCCGCAGAGGTCTATTTAATAAGTACATCCATAGAAGAAAACAGAACGGTAAAAGTACATGGTCATCTTAAAGATCTTGAAAAGCATAATTTTCTCACAGGAATGTTTGTGCACGCAACTATAATTATTTCAGACAATGTGACCATGAGTATTCCTTCGGAGGCAGTTGTATCCAATGAGGGCACATCATACCTCCTATTACTGGAATCTAAAAAAGAGGAAGTGTTTAATTTCAAACCGGTAAAAGTGGAAGTAAGTACAGTATATGATGGTTACACCTCCATAAAGAATGCAAATGACTTTCCTGCCGATTCAAAGTTTTTAACGAAGGGTGCATTTACCTTAGTAGGCGAATGATGAAAAGCATAAAAAATTTATAGCAGCGTAAATTAACTTAATCCCACATCTAAGGCCATCATAATAATAAAGCCTCCAATAAAGCCCATTGTGGCTATATCAGTATATTTATCCTGTTGTGTCTCAGGGATTACCTCTTCCACAACCACAAAAATCATCGCTCCCGCCGCAAAAGACAAGGCATAAGGCAGAATAGGCTGGAAAGTAAGTACTGCCCATGCGCCCAAAACTGCAGCTATGGGCTCTACCATAGCAGATGCTTGTCCGTAGGTAAAACTTTTAAGTCGGCTCAACCCTTGCCTTCTTAATGGCATGGCCACTGCAAAACCTTCAGGAAAGTTTTGTAGGCCTATGCCAAGTGCCAAAGCTACTGCTCCACCTATATTGGCTCCTTCAAAACCGGCGGCAACTCCTCCAAAGAGGACTCCCACTGCAAGACCTTCTGGTATATTATGCAAGGTTATTGCCAGAGTAAGCAGCGTTGTTCTGTGCCAGGGTGTTTTTATTCCTTCACTTTCTTTAAAATTAATATGTATGTGCGGCAAAACCTTGTCCAGTCCGTAAATGAAAACTGCACCAAGCAAAAATCCGACCGACGCCGGTATAACTTTAACAAAACCTTCCCCCGGGCTCATTTCTATTCCCGGAGCAAGAAGACTCCAAAAACTTGCAGCTACCATTACACCACCGGTAAAGCCCAGCATTCCATCAAGTACGGCCCTGTTCATAGTCTTAAAAAAAAAGACCAGACCGGCACCTAATGCTGTAAGACCCCACGTAAAGAGGGTCGCGTAAAAAGCAGCCAAAATGGGATTTATTGATTCAAAATAACTAATGATACTCTCCATCATAACTTGATCATTTTAACGTATAAGTTAGAAGCTATTTGCTGTGAAAGATTTAATTCTCTTTGGTCAATATAAATTCGCAATGAATTATCAAACTCTTCTTTTTCAACAATCTTCATTTTATTTCCAAGAGCTATATTGTTTTTGTCGAGGAACCTTAAGAATACGGCAGATGAATCTTTTACCCCCACACATATTGCTGAAGAACCTATGGGAATTTGACTTAATAGTTGATTATCACGCTCTATGAACTCACCATTTTTACCGGGAATTGGATCTCCGTGCGGATCAAACTTTGGAAAACTTAGCAGTTCATCAAGCTTGTCAATTAGTTTTTCACTTTCAATATGTTCTAGTTGTTCAGCTATTTCATGTACTTCATCCCAGGTGAAATCTAATTTTTCTACTAAAAAAACCTCCCACAAACGATGTTTTCTTATTATGGATAAGGCCGTCTTAGTACCAAGCGCGGTTAGTGATACCCCCTGATACCTTTTGTAATGAACAAGTCCCTTTTCTGATAACTTTTTCATCATATCGGTTACTGAAGAAGGTTTGGTTTCCATCCTTTCTGCCACGGCATTGGTTGAAATAACTTCTTCCCCTTGACTGCCCAGATGAAATATGGCTTTTATATAATTTTCCTCAGAATGAGTCATAAAAAACATTTTAACAAAAATACATTTTTATTTGTAAAAACATATTTTTAGATTTGTCTAAATTATATATTTGGCTTATGAAATATTCTGCATTGCATATTTCTTTAAGGATAGTCCTATTGATAATTGCAAGTATTATGGGAATAACCAATATGTATTCTCAGCGGAATACTATAAAAGGTGTTATTATGGAAGGGAAATTACCTATTCCTTTTGCCAATATATACCTGCAAGGAACGAATCTTGGTACATCTTCGGATAGCAATGGCGAGTTTACGATTAACAACATTCCCGATGGGACCTATAGAGTCAAAGCTTCTTCTATGGGATACAACAGCTACTACCAAAAAGTAAATTTGGATAATAATAGAGTGCTGGTCCTTACTGTATTACTTAAAACTTCATCAGAGCAATTGGAAGAAATGGTGGTCACAGGCACTTTAAAACCTGTAAAAAGATTGGAAAGTCCTGTGCCCGTGGAAGTTTATAAACCTTCATTCTTTAAAAAAAATCCTACCTCCAGCATTTTTGAATCCCTTCAAAACGTTAATGGCGTACGACCCCAGATTAACTGCAATGTCTGCAATACAGGGGATATCCACATTAACGGCCTCGAAGGTCCATATACCCTTGTGTTAATAGATGGCATGCCCATTGTAAGTGGTTTAGGCACTGTATATGGCCTGTCTGGAATACCCAATTCCCTCATAGAACAAATTGAAATTGTTAAAGGCCCCGCTTCAACCTTATATGGGAGCGAAGCCGTAGGCGGACTTATTAATATAATTACTAAAAATGCACTAAGTGCTCCCACATTTGCCGCAGACAATTTTATGAGTGGCTGGGGTGAGTACAACCTGGATATTGGATCCAAAATTGAAATTGGAAATAATTCCAACTTATTGTTAGGCTTAAACTATTTCAAATACGACAACCCAATCGATGACAATGGAGATAATTTCACAGATCTAACTCTTCAGGATCGCATATCTTTCTTCCAAAAATGGAGTTTAAATAGGGAACAAAACCGTATTTTTTCATTGGCTGGCCGTTTTTTTTATGAAGACAGATGGGGAGGTGAAATGCAATGGACACCTGAATTCAGAGGCGGAGACGAAATATATGGTGAAAGCATCTACACAAGAAGGTGGGAAATACTGGGAAAATATCAATTGCCAGTAAAAGAAAATATACTGCTTTCTGTTTCTTACAATGACCATAGTCAAAATTCTGTTTACGGTACAGTACCTTATCTTGCAGATCAGCGTATTGGTTTTGGGCAATTAACCTGGGATAAGGTTTTGGCTAAGCACGATCTTCTATTTGGAAGCGCAATAAAATACAATTATTATGATGACAATACCCCCGCAACTTCGGGGTTAGTCAGGAATGAAGCAGACATAGTTTGGATCCCCAGCATTTTTGTTCAGGATGAGATAAAATTTTCCAAAAAGCACTCCTTACTTACCGGTATTCGTTACGATTATGACAAAAGGCATGGTTCAATCTTCACTCCAAGATTAGCTTATAAATGGAAATTTTCAGATAATGACATAATCCGATTAAATGCCGGCACCGGCTTCCGTGTGGTAAATCTTTTTACTGAGGAACACGCGGCTCTAACCGGTGCCAGAGAGGTAATTATTGCTGAAGAACTGAAACCAGAACGTTCGGTAAATATTAATCTCAACTATCTTAAAAAAATATACAATAACAATGGGACATTTATCGGTTTAGATGCCTCAGCCTTTTACACCTATTTCAACAATGTTATTCTTCCCGATTACGATACCAATCCCAACTTGATAATATATAAGAATCTGGACGGTAAATCTGTTTCCAAAGGCGTAAGCGCGAACTTGGATCTGGCATTCCCTGACGGACTGAAAATACTTTTGGGAGCTACGTTCATGGATGTAAGCAACACACAAAACGGTATTACCCAACGGCAAATCCTGACTGAAAGTTTTAGCGGAACGTGGAGCATATCGTATGCCTTCAGAGCTCTAAATCTCACTTTTGACTACACAGGGAATCTATACGGGCCAATGCGCTTGCCTCTTTTAAGCGAGCTTGATCCCAGACAGGAATATTCGCCCACCTGGAGTATTCAAAATATTCAATTTACGTATACCGGTGTTAAAGATTTTGAGTTTTATGGAGGTATAAAAAACTTGCTTGATTGGACGCCCAATAAGGGGAACCCTTTTATTATTGCAAGAGCCAATGACCCCTTCGATAAAAATGTTCAATTCGACAATTCAGGTAACGCCATTCCTACAGCAGACAACCCATATGGACTTACTTTTGACCCCACTTATGTATATGGCCCAAATCAGGGAATGAGAGGGTTTATAGGTATGCGTTACCGTTTGAATTAAGAGAGCAGGGTTACTTGAGTTGTTATTTGTACTTTTGGTGTTTTTCATATTTGTGCAGACAGACTACGACTATATTATAATTGGTGCCGGAGCAGCTGGTTTAATGCTGGCTGAAGGCCTTGGAAGTGATCCTTATTTTAAGGACAAAACTGTTTTATTGGTCGACAAGGATGCTAAAAAGACCAATGATCGAACGTGGTGTTTTTGGGAAAAAAGTGCAGGTGATTTTGATGAAATCATCAATAAAAGCTGGAGCCAAATTCAATTTGAAGGGGAAAGTTTTAAGGCAAATCGTGAAATAGCTCCCTATACCTATAAGATGTTACGCGGACTCGATTTTTATAGGCACTATTTGAATCGCATTCAGGCGTATGAAAATATTACATTTTCACAAGCTCTGGTTACCGGAATGGTAGATCATAAAAGCCATGTGGAGGTATCTACGGAAAATGGAAATTACCGCGCTGCACAAGTATTCAATAGTATTTTCGATTATAAGTCGCTTTATAAACAAACCAAATACCCTGTTTTACAACAGCACTTTATCGGATGGTTTATTAAATCTGACAAGCCCGTCTTTAATCCGGAAAAGGCAACTTTTATGGATTTTTCAATCCCCCAAAAAGGCAATACCCGCTTTATGTATGTTTTGCCATTTTCAGAAACCGAAGGCTTGGTTGAGTATACGCTGTTTTCCGCTGACACCTTAGCTGAAGAGGAATATGAAAATGCCATTAAAAATTATATTCAAGAAAAACTTAATTGTACCAAATACGAGATAATAGAGAAAGAAAGGGGAAATATTCCTATGACCTGCTATAATTTTTCTGCAATGAACAGTGATAACTTATTACACATTGGAATAGCAGGAGGCTGGGCCAAACCCAGCACAGGATATACCTTTATGAGTACTAACAGAAAAACAAAAGAATTGGTTGCTTTTCTAAAAACGAACAAACCACTTTCTTCATTTAGTAATAAAGATCGATACTGGTATTATGATTTGCTCTTATTGGATATCCTATATAAGGATAACAGCAAAGGGAGGCGAATTTTTGAGTCCCTTTTTAAGGGTAGTAGCCCCCAACTCATTTTTAAATTTTTAGATGAGGCAACCAATATAAAAGAAGATCTTCAGATTATTTCAAGCTGTCCTAAAAGCTATTTTATCAAAGCACTATTTAGCAGGTTATTCTAAACCTCCCTGTTCATGAGTTTATTGCCAAAATTCTTAAGTACTTCCTTCTTATTTTCAGGTGCGTCCAAAGCTTCGAGTAATTCAAATGCCCGCCTAGTATACTTTTCAATTTCTTCCCTGGTTACTTCTGCAGCTCTACTTCTTATAAATATCTCCTTTACAGTTTCTATTTTTTCTTTCGGGTTATCGGGCCTAATTGAAAAAAGGTTTTTTAATTCCTTTTTATCCTCTGCGGCGCCCAGTTCCATAGCCTTAATGTACAGAAATGTTTTTTTATTCTCTATAATATCACCTCCCACCTGCTTTCCAAAATTCTCTGGATCCCCGAAGGCATCCAGATAGTCGTCTTGTAATTGAAAGGCAATGCCAAGATTGATAGCATAATCATAAATTGCATCCTGAGCTTTCTCCGAAGCCCTGGATATTATCGCTCCCATTTTCATGGCTGCGGCTATCAAAACAGCCGTTTTATAGGTAATCATTTTAAGATATTCCGGGACAGTAACCTGGTCACTTCTTTCAAAGTCCATATCATATTGCTGCCCTTCACAAACCTCAATTGCTGTTGTGCTAAAGACTTTTAGCAAAGGTTTAAATAAATCTGCCGGATAATTCTCAAAATACTGATAGGAGTTAATTAGCATGACGTCTCCAGACAAAATACCCGTATTAATATCCCATTTTTTATGCACAGTCTTTTCTCCTCTTCTTAGCGGTGCTGCATCCATGATATCATCATGTACCAAAGAAAAATTATGAAAAACTTCAATTGCAAGGGCAGCATCCAGGGCATCCTCGTATTTTCCGCCAAATACATCAGCACTAATAAGAGTTAATATTGGCCTGAGCCTCTTCCCACCCAAATCCATAATATAGACTATTGGATCGTATAAATTTAGGGGCTCTTTTGTATTTAGTTTATTCTCCAGATAGGTATTAAAACACCCCCGAAAGAACTCGATGTCTGGCATTTCTAATTTTTTTCCAAAAATACATTAAAAGCAGTCACCGAAGAACATTTATGTAAATTTCCTGTTAACAAAAATGACTTAAATCAGGTAGTTTGTTAAAAAATTGTAAAACTTAGGAAACTTTTTATGTTTTTATAGTTTCCTGATTATATTTGACCTCGATAATGAAAGAAAAAATATTAATTAAAGCAACGGATCTCTTTTTAAACCTTGGATTTAAGAGTGTTACTATGGATGACCTTGCACAGGAAATGGGTATCTCCAAAAAAACCATTTATTCCAATTTTGAAAACAAAACAAAATTGGTGGAGGCCTGTACAATGCATGTCTTTGATTCCGTTTCCTGCGGAATTGATGAAATATGTTTACTTAAAAAGAACCCTATTGAAGAGCTCTATGAAATCAAAAGACTGGTGATGCAACATTTAAACGACGAGAAAACCTCTCCTCAATATCAGCTTCAAAAATACTATCCCAGAATTTTTAATACCCTTCGAAATAAACAATTTGATATGATGCATCATTGTGTTGTAAATAATGTGAAGAAAGGTATTGATCAAGGAATATATAGGGATAATCTGAACATAGAATTTGTTGGAAGAATTTACTTTTCAGGAGTCTCCAGTATTAAGGATAGCAGACTATTCCCAGTGGCCAAATTCCCGGTGACAGAGCTTATGGACGACTATTTGGAATATCATCTCCGCGGCATTGTTACACCCGAAGGGAGAAAAATACTAAACAATATAATCAACTCAAACCAGGATTAAATGAAAGTTCAATTTTTAAGCTTCTTAGCATTCATATCTATTAGTTGGTCTTTTTCACAGGAACGACCAAATAGCTTTTCACTGCAAGAGGCCATCACTTATGCGCTTGAATATAACTACAGTGTTATTAATGCTGATAGAGAAATATTAGATGCTCAAAAGCAAAAATGGGAAGTTATTGCTACTGGTTTACCTCAAATTGACGGTAATCTTAGTTACCAAAATCAATTAAAGCAACCTGTTACACTTATCCCCGGTGAAATTATTGGAGGAGAACCCGGGTCTTTCCTCCCTGTAATATTTGGACAACAAAATCAGGTTAATGCAACGGCTACCCTTCGCCAGCAAATATTCGATGGTTCTTACATCGTTGGAGTTCAAGCTACAGAGGCTTTTCTTAGATATAGTCAAAACAACAAGGAGAAAACAGATCAGGAAATAAGGAAAGCTGTCATAGAGGCATATGGTAATGTTTTGCTTGCTCAGGAAACAGTCGCTATTCTGGAAAACAATAAGGAAACCCTCGAGAAAAATCTTTTTGAAACTGAAAAACTCTTTGAAAACGGCCTTGGAGATGAAGAGAGTGTTGAACAACTTCAAATTACATTGTCGTCAATAATAAGTGCATTAAAAAATGCAATCCGATTTGAAGATATTACATTACAAATGTTGAATTTAATAATGGGGGTTCCTATTGAAAACCAAACAGAACTAAAAGAGAATCTGGATGATCTGGTATTAAAACAAATTGATTTTGACCTCCTGGAATCCGAATTCTTAATGGAGAATAATGTAGACTATAAGTTAGTCGCCAACCTAAATGAACAGCGGTATTATGAACTGAAGCTGGCGAAAAGTAAAGCTTTGCCTTCACTTAATGCCTTTGTAAATTATGGAACCACTGCTTTTAGCAACACCTTTACATTTTTCGAAAATGAACAGCAATGGTACGGATCATCTGTTCTGGGTTTCGATTTGAAAATTCCTATTTTCAGTTCTCTCAATAGAAGTGCAACCACCCAAAGAGCGAAAATTGCCTATGACCAGGCAAAAACGCAACTGACAGAAACCGAAGAACAGATAAGGCTTCAACTTGAGCGGGCTAAAAGCGATTACATTTTCTCTATTGAGGATTATGAAACTACAAAAAGCAATCTCAATCTGGCAGAGCGGATTGAAAAGAAAAACCAAACAAAATATTTTGAAGGCCTGGCTACAAGTTTTGAATTAAGACAGGCACAAATACAACTTTATACCGCACAGCAGGATTATCTGGAATCTATGGTAGAAGTTATTAATAGAAAAACAGAATTGGAAACTGTTCTTAATAATTAAACCATCAACTCACAAACTCAAATAAAATGAAAAATATTCTTTTAATACTTCTTATTTCAATGGTTTTCACATCATGTGGAAATGGATCTGTCCAATCCGTTGAAACCCTGATTTCTGAGGGGAATATAGAGGCCATTAAATTAAAAAAACAAGAACTAACTGAAAAACAAAAAACATTGAACGCAGAACTCAGACTTCTGGATTCAGTCATAAACTTACAGGATAGTAATTCAAAATTAGCCTTGGTGTCCACCTTTAAAACGGATGAACAAGCATTTCAACATTATCTCGATCTGCAGGGAAACGTCATGACCAAACAGAATGTATTGATATATCCTGAAATGACAGGAACCTTGGTTAAGGTATATGTGAAAGAAGGTCAGAAGGTGAATAAAGGTCAGCTTTTAGCTACCATTGATGACGGCGGAATGAGTAGTCAGCTCGAACAATTAAAAACCCAGGCTGCACTTGCTAAAACTACATTTGAACGCCAAAAAAGGCTTTGGGAGCAAAAAATTGGATCTGAAATTCAATATCTGCAAGCTGAAACAAATTATCTGGCAGTTGAGAATTCTGTTAAACAAGCACAAAGCCAGTTGTCAAAGGCAAATGTAAGAGCTCCTTTTTCAGGAATTATTGATGATGTCATTCAGGAACAGGGAACGGTTGTTTCCCCGGGTAACGGACAAGCAGTATTCCGTATTGTAAACCTCTCGGATATGTATATCGAAGTAGATGTTCCTGAAAGTTATTTAAAAGGAGTAACTGTAGGCAAAAAGGTAAAAGTCTATTTCCCTGTACTGGGCGATAGCATTACTTCTGTAATACGGCAAACTGGCAATTTTATTAATCCAACTAACAGATCCTTCCGGGTAGAAATAGCCGTTCCAAATGAAAAGAGAAATATAAAGCCAAATCTTACAGCTCGCGTACAGATAAACAACTACAGTAGCGACAATGCAATTTTAATTCCACAGAGTGTAATTTCTGAAAATGCCCAAGGTGAACAATATGTTTATCTCGCCACAGAGGTTGACTCTGATGGCATGGCTATAGCAAAAAAACAGATTATAAATACAGGTCAAACACAGGGAGATTACGTAGAAGTATTAGCCGGAATTATACCTGGCGTGCAAGTAATATTGGAAGGCGCACGAAATGTCAGGGAAAACCAGCAAGTAAAAATTATTCAATAGTCTTATGAGCAAACAACATAAAAATACAGATAAGGAATTTAGATTGTCTTCCTGGGCTATTGATAACCCTTCGGTCGTTTACGTAATGATTGGCATCTTTTTATTCATTGGATTATCCTCCTATTTTTCCATGCCAAGAGAAGATTTTCCTGAAGTAAAAGAAACCAAGATTTACATTAGTAGTGTTTACCCTGGAAATACCGCAGAAGATATTGAAAGACTGCTAACCGACCCCCTTGAAGACAGATTAAAAAATGTGAGTAATTTGGTGGAAATCACTTCTACCTCGCAGGAAGATTATTCCATGATAGTCGTTGAATTTGATGAAGATATTTCAGTTGAAAGTGCCAAACAAAAAGTAAAAGACGAGGTTGACAGCGAAAAAGCAGGTGAAGACTGGCCTATTTTTAATGGCGCAAAAGTAGAGCCTGATGTTTTTGACCTTAATTTATCCGAATCTTTTCCTATCATGAATGTGAATCTAACAGGGGATTATCCGGTTGATAAATTAAAGGAATTTGGAGAGTATCTCGAAGATGAAATAGAAGATTTACCAGAGATTAAAGGGGTAGATATCAGGGGAGCACAGGAAAAAGAAGTAGAAGTAGCCGTTGATATTTATAAAATGATGGCGGCCAAGGTTAGTTTTGATGATGTTATACAAGCCATAAATAATGGGAACATGACCATGTCTGCAGGGAATTTAAACACCAGTGGACAGCGCCGTACAATTCGAATTTTAGGTGAAATTGAAGATCCGTTTGAACTTGAAGACTTTGTTGTTAAATCTGAAAAAAATGCGGCTGTTTATCTAAAGGATATTGCTGAGGTTTCCTTCAAGGAAGAAGAGAAAACCACCTATGCCCGGGAACGGGGCAGTAGTGTTGTTATGCTCGATATTAAAAAACGTGCAGGTAAAAACGCAATCACTGCGGCAGAAGAGATCAAAGAAATTGTAAAGAATTCAATGGAGAGCTATTTCCCCCCTGACCTGGAGGTAAGTATTGCCAATGATTCCTCGAGCCGAACTTTAAATCAGGTTGATGACCTGGTTAACAATATAATTTTTGGGATCATATTAGTGGTCACCGTTTTAATGTTCTTTTTAGGTTTTCGTAACGCCTTGTTTGTTGGTTTTGCAATCCCTATGTCCATGTTCATGTCCTTTATGGTTCTATCCGCCTTAGGATATACCTTGAATACAATGATATTATTTGGACTTATTATGGGACTGGGAATGTTGGTGGACAACGGTATTGTTGTTGTTGAAAACGTATACCGCCTCATGGAAGAGGAGGGAATGTCTCGCACCGCAGCAGCCAAAAAAGGTGTTGGGGAAATTGCATTTCCAATAATTATTTCGACTGCCACTACCGTAGCGGCATTTATACCGCTTGGCTTATGGCCCGGTATTATGGGTGAGTTTATGATCTTTTTCCCAATTACACTATCTGTTGTTCTGGGCTCTTCACTCTTTGTCGCCATTTTTATGAACTCCATGCTGGTGTCACAATTTATGGAGGTGGGAGACAAAGAACTTACATTAAAACAACTTATACGCCTTAGTATCATCCTTGGGGGCTTTGGACTCTTTATCCTCGTATTTGGGGGAGAAGTACGCGGATTAGGTTCCTTGATGATCGTATTGGCCATCTTGTTCTGGTTATACAAATACGGACTTAAAAAAGCGGCCTTAAACTTTCAGAAAAGATACTTATCACGATTTGAAAATTGGTACGAAAATCGTTTGAGGGGTGCTCTTAAGGGAAGAAATGTATACACTTACTTTGGTTTTACGGTATTGTTGTTGATAACAGCCTTTATTGCTTTTGGCATCTCGCTTGGAAGCGGTCGAACAAAAGTGGAATTTTTTCCAGACAACACCCCTAACGAGATTTATGTTTATATAGAGTACCCACAAGGTACGGCTATTGAAAAAACCAATGAAATAACAAAAAATATCGAAAAAAGAGTTTATGCCATCGCCGATGATGCAAAATATATGGATGGTGGAAATAATTTTCTGGTGGCATCCAGTGTTTCGCAGGTAGGAAAGGGTGCTGAAAACCCATTTACTGAGGGGGGCTCAGCTGCAGAAATGCCCCACAGGGGTAAAATTACCATTTCTATGAAAGAGTACAAGTTCAGAGGTGGCAGAGATACAGAGGCACTTCGCAAAGAGATTCAGGACGGTTTAAAAGATATATACCCCGGGATTGCCATTTCCGTAGAAAAAGACCAGGTTGCTCCTCCATCTGGTTATCCCATAAATATTGAAATCGAAGGAAAAGATTATGACGTTCTGATAAATACCGCAGAGCAAATGCGAAACTTCCTCAATACAAAAAATATTGAAGGAATAGAAGAGTTAAAGATAGATGTCAATACCGGTAAACCAAGTATGCAGGTGACTGTAGATCGGGCAAAAGCAGGCGAACTTGGCGTATCAGTAGGCCAGGTTGGCATGCAGTTAAGGCGTTCACTGTTTGGAGACAAAGCCGGCGTCTATAAAGAAGGTGGTGAAGATTATGATATTAATGTTCGTTTTAATAAAGACCTTAGATATAATACCA
>CAJQNH010000097.1 GCA_905479615.1 uncultured Eudoraea sp. | reverse complement strand
TTTTGCTAACAATAATAACATGTATCTTTTTAATATAGCTGATAGAACAATATTAAAAATGACCTCAGATGGCGAGAGAAATAAGATTATTAATGGTATTGCAGATTGGGTATATGAAGAAGAATTTAAAATTGTCAGGGCATTTATATGGAATTCAGACGGAACAAAAATTACTTTCTTAAGATTTGATGAAACTGCTGTTCCTGAATTTGCGATGGATGTGTATGGAACAGATTTATATCCTTTTCAATATATTTTTAAGTATCCTAAAGCCGGGGAAAATAATTCTGTAGTCACCTTGCACGCTTATGATATTGAAACGGAGAAAATTACAGAAATTTCACTCCCGAACGCCTATTACATACCCAGGATAATTCAGATGAACAATCCCCATTATATAAGTGTTCAAACATTAAACAGACATCAAAATAAACTAAATTTATATACTGTAAACCTGCAAAGTAACTCGGTATCTCTTTTACTTGAGGAAAAAGATGAAGCTTATGTAAATATTGCAGATAACCTGACTTTCCTGGCCGATGATAGTTTTATATGGACCAGTGAAAAGGATGGATATAATCACATATACTTACATTCTGAAAGCGGGAATTTAATAAACCAGATTACCAGGGGAGACTGGGAAGTAACCAAATACTATGGATATGATCCAAAGGAGGATAGAATCTATTACCAGTCCACAGAGAATGGATCAATAAACAGAGATGTCTATCGTATTCAAAGTAATGGTAAGAATAAGAAGAGACTCTCTTCAAAAGAAGGAACCAATTCTGCCAGGTTTAGTGCAGATTTTACTTTTTTCATAAATGAGTTTTCCAATTCCACAACACCTTCTGAATTCACTCTGCATAAGGCGGCCTCAGGAGATAAATTAATAGATATTTTAGACAATAATAGCCTTGTTAGCAAACTGGGGCAATATGAGTTAAGCCCTAAGGAATTTTCTACACTTTCTATAAACGGTAACCAATTGAATATGTGGATGGTGAAACCAAAAGATTTTGATCCTTCCAAAAAATATCCCTTGTTAATGTTTCAGTACAGCGGGCCGGGATCTCAGGAAGTGGCCAATACATGGATGAGTTTAAATGACTATTGGCATCAGGTTCTGGCTTCACAAGGGTATATTGTTGCTTGCGTGGATGGCAGGGGTACCGGCTATAAAGGACGTGATTTTAAGAAGGTGACTTATTTAAATTTAGTGAAATATGAAACTGAGGATCAAATTGCCGCAGCTAAGAAACTAAGTGAATACCCCTTTATAGACCCGGATAGAACGGGGATATGGGGTTGGAGTTTTGGCGGGCATATGTCTACAAACTGCCTCCTGAAAGGCAGTGATACTTTTGAAATGGCCATTGCAGTTGCACCTGTCACTAGTTGGCGTTTTTATGACACTATCTATACAGAACGGTTCATGAGAACCCCAGCCGAGAACCCCGGAGGTTACGATGAGAATTCACCTTTTAATTATCCCCAGCTGTTAAAGGGAGATTATTTATTGGTACACGGTTCAGGAGATGATAATGTACATGTGCAAAACAGTATGCGAATGATAGAAGCCCTGGTGCAGGCCAACAAACAATTTGACTGGGCAATTTATCCCGACAAAGACCATGGTATTCAGGGGGGTAATACCAAGCTGCATTTATATAACAAAATGACCAATTTTATAAAGAACAATCTATAAAAAACCTAAACAAACCATGGCTACAACAACAAAACCAGCACACCAGAAAGAACTCTTTGGACACCCTACAGGGCTCTATATTCTGTTTATGACTGAAATGTGGGAGCGCTTCTCCTACTACGGGATGAGAGGTATTCTGGTATTGTATCTGACGGCGCAGACGAGGGGAGATAATCCCGGATTAGGCTGGCTAGACGGAGAGGCTTTGTCCTTGTACGGCTGGTATACAATGCTGGTCTATGTGGCTTCTATCCCCGGGGGTATTATAGCAGATAAGATAATAGGCCAGAAAAGAGCCGTTATGATAGGAGGTTTTTTATTGGTGGCAGGTCATGGTATTTTATCTATTGAGCTTATGTGGGCCTTTTATTCCGGTTTAGGACTAATCATCGCCGGGGTAGGGATGCTTAAACCCAATATATCTACCCTTGTTGGGGGCTTGTACCGACAGGGTGACGAACGCCGTGATAAGGGTTTTTCAATTTTTTATATTGGAGTAAATACCGGAGCAGCTTTGGCAGCCTTGTTAGTGGCCTGGGTGGCCGACATGTGGGGTTGGCATGCCGGGTTTGGTTTAGCAGCTATTGGGATGGTTCTCGGCCAGGTTATTTACCTTTCAGGACAAAAATATCTTGTAACCGTTGGAAATAAACCAAAGGCCATAGAGGCTGATGAAGATAACGTGTCCATAAAAGATATTTTTACCAAGCAATTCAGTACCAGAATCCCTTTATTGGTCACTTTTCTCCTTGCCCTTTCTTCCAGTATTGTGGCTTGGTACTACATAGAAAACCAGAAGGTCGCCTATATTGTTTTCTTTTTATTCCTGTCTATGGTTGTAGGTATGATGGTAACCATATATGAGGATTTGCGTTCACAAATAGAGAAGGACCGTTACCTGGTTTTGTTACTTTCTTTTATCATAGTAATCGTCTTTTGGGGGGCATTTGAACAGGCAGGTGGGCTGATGAATTTGTATGCAGAGAACAGGACTGACCGGTTCTTATTTGGCTATCAAATTCCTGCAGCCGCTTTTCAGTTTTTCAATCCTTTCTATATCATGATATTTGCTGTTCCTGTTGCTAATTTCTGGATGTGGTGGAAGCATAGAGGGAAAGAAGCTTCCTCACTTTTTAAAATGGCAAATGGAGTTATCATCATGGGCTTAGGATTTGTTTTTATGGTCTTTGCTTCTATGCAGTATGAAACCCTGGGTAAATCGGCACTATATTGGTTAGCGCTGGCCTATCTTTTCCACACCATAGGTGAATTATGTGCCTCTCCGGTTGCGCTCTCTTTTATAACCAAACTGGCTCCGATACGCTATGGTGCCCTTATGATGGGGGTTTATTTTGCAGCTACCGGATTGGGGAATAAGGTCGCCGGATTAATTGGAGAATCGGCCTCCAAGGCTGGTGAACTGAATATTTTTGCCGGGATTACAATCTTTTGTGTCATCTTCGGCTTGTTGGTGATTGCTGTCCTTAAGCCATTAAAAAGACTAACACACGGTGCTGAAGAGGATGAAGGCGCCATAACACATTAAGACTCTGTTTTTACAGGCATTGATCATATATACCGTTAACAAACCAAACTAAAGCTAATGAATACTGATATCGAGAATCTGTTTAAGGATAAGGTCTTAGGCCATCCTGCAGGCTTAATTGTCTTATTTTTTACAGAAATGTGGGAACGCTTTTCATTTTATGGAATGCGTATTCTTTTGATCCTCTTCCTTACTGCCCCATTTGTCAGCGATAATCCGGGATGGGATTGGCCAAGAGAACATGCCCTTGCACTTATAGGAACCTATGCTTCGTTACTTTATTTAACCCCAATTATAGGAGGTTATGTAGCTGATAAGATTACTGGATATCGTATAGCTGTTGTAATAGGTTGTGCTATTATGACTTTGGGACATGCTTTTATGGCATTTGAGACTACCACTACTTTCTATCTGGGTCTTGCCTTTCTGGTTATAGGAACCGGGTTTTTTAAACCTAATATTACTTCGATTATTTCGGAAATGTATAAAGGCAAAGAATCCAAAAAAGATGGTGCATACACTATATTTTATATGGGCGTAAATGCTGGTGCATTTTTCGGAATGATGCTATGCGGGTATTTAGCTGAGAATTTTGGATGGTCCTGGGGATTTGGACTGGCAGGTATTTTTATGTTTTTCGGAATGATGCAATTTTTATTAGCTAAAAATTTATTTGGCAGTATAGGTGGTAAACCTAGCAAAGTTTATGAGGTAGAATTGCCTCAAAACATAAATGAAGAGTCTCCTGAGATTATTGAAGAAGAAAAGGCGGCGGAAAAATTAAATCCGTTTACCACATTTGATTATGTCCTTATAGTCCTGTCATCGATTGGAGGATTGCTCTATCTATTTAATGATCCTATTGAGAAGATAAGTGGCGATAATTTATTGCCTTTCGAGATTGGGGGATTATCAGGTTCAAATTTTGTGGTGCTCTTTGCATTAGTTTTGTTTCTTATTCTTCTTGTTTCAAGGATTTCAAGATATATTCCTTTGGTAAGAGACAGGATTATTGCTGTTGTTTTCTTTGGGGTTTTTACTGTAATTTTCTTTGCAGCATTTGAACAGGCATTAGGATCTATGACGCTCTTTGCTAGAGATTATACCAATAGAAATTTGGTGGGCTCTGCGGCAATGGTATTCAAAGTGGTGGATGCCTTGCTTACAACTGTACCTCTCATAATTATTACATGGGTTTTATATCTGTTATTTAAAAAAACATATAACAGAATTGGCTTATCAAACATTGTTTTGGGATTAGCATTTGTTGGGATTTGGGGATTGGTTATTTACAGGTTGATTGATAAATTTTCACAAGAGGGAAATCAGATAGATGCATCCTGGTTTGGGATTTTAAACTCCTTTTTTATAATAACCCTGGCTCCTATGTTTTCGCGATGGTGGGAAAGCAAGTACAATCCGAGTGCTGCTATGAAATACGGTCTGGGATTAATACTTTTAGGTCTTGGATTTGCCATTTTATCTTATGGCTCGACAGGAATTACACCTGGGTCAAAAACGGCGTCCGTAAGTATGATTTTTCTTATTTTGGCCTATTTGCTTCACACGATGGGAGAATTGTGTCTTTCACCTGTGGGTTTATCTTATTTGAGTAAACTAGTACCTGCCAGGATGATCGGGTTTATGTTTGGTATCTGGTATCTTGCAATAGCCATAGGACAAAAAGCTGCTGGAACTATGGGGGGAATGATTGATAAAATTTCAGATCAGTATTCTTTAAGTACATTCTTTTTAATGTTTACCCTGGTGCCTATTGCTTTTGGTGTTATTAGTATATTACTAAATCCGGTTTTAAAAAGACTCATGCACGGAGTGCGCTGATTTATTTTATTTCTAACATAAATGCTCCTTTTTCACCGGTATAATAAAATGGCAACTTTCTGTTTGAGCAGGATTTTTTCCACCGCTCAATATCGCTTCTAAAATTACTTCCATCTGCTATTATACTTGCAGGTTTAACGGAGTCCAGGAAACGGTTAAGATTTATTTTGGGGGAATTCCCAAGGATTACATAATCTGTTTTCAGGAATTTTTGAAAACTAATTTCGGGCGTATTTAAGATTAACAGACTTTGATCCTTAATGTGATAGCTGTTTTTTAAGGTTTTATACTTTACTTTTTTGATGTTTTCTTCTGCCATGATATTTTTAACCAGGCTTATAACCGCAACAGAATCTAAACAATTTACCTCTAAGTAATTACCTTTCTTATAGAGCAGTGCCGAGGTGCCGGTTTTATGTAAAACGATAATTTTTTGTTCCCTGCCTTTTTTTACTGTGGAAGAAATAAGCCATAACTGGAAGACTATAATACATAGTGCTACCGCTAGTATGTTTTTAAATTTCTTCTGGATGAGACTATATACCAAAGTAAAGATTAGGATATAACTCAATACAAGTTGAATAGAATCAAAAGGGATATCCTTGAAAATAAAGGATTCCTGTTGGGCTACCCATTCAATAATACTATTCATAAAGTATATAAGCTGATTATATATTACGGTTAAACTATTTGGAAGGATATCTAGAAGCATAAGGCCTATGATCAGTATTCCTATTGCTAGAATTAAACCTAAAAAAGGTACAATCAAGAGATTTGAGATAAAGAATAATCCGGGAAACTGATGAAAATAAAAAAGACTAAGGGGTAGTACCCCAATTTGAGCGGCTATCGAAATAGATACTAATTGCCAGCATTTTTTAAGAATCGTATTTTCTGGATTCCAGAGGTCTTGTAGCTTGGGATACAACCAAAAAATGGAAAATACTGCTGCATAGCTCAATTGAAACCCTACTTGAAAAAGCAACATAGGATCATAGGCCAACAGAATAAACAACATGGACAATGCCAGAATATTAAATGTATTGGTTGCCCGTTTCAAGTACATGGCATAGGCCACAAAAGAAAACATACTAACCGCTCTTATAACAGAAGGTGATAAACCAGCCAGGAAAGCATATCCCCAGAGAAGAATCACCGTTAGTATCAAGACAATAACCTTTCCCCTGGGTAATCGTTCCAGAGGTTTTAGCAGAAATTGACATAACAATAATACTATTCCAATATGTAATCCCGAAACGGCCAGGATATGCACCGCACCTGCATTCTTATAATTCTTGTATGTTTCTTCACTAATATCATTGCGTTGTCCCAGAAGCAGGGCCTGGATAATTCCAAGCTCATCTGTTCCAAAATTGGACTTGGCTAAACCCGATATAATTTTGTGTCTTACGGCCGCAGTGAGACCCAATAAAGTTATAGAAGCATTC
>CAJQNH010000096.1 GCA_905479615.1 uncultured Eudoraea sp. | reverse complement strand
TCTAATTGTTCCTTGTCTTGCAGCAATTGATCATCTATATTAATAGCCCTTAAAGTTCTATTAGCCGTGATGGTTACGGAAAGAAGGTCATCAGAAGATTTTTCTTCAAGTATAACCGAATTTAATCGTTCTTTTGTGGCTTTTACCTTTTCCTGGGTTTCTTTTAGTTTCCCCATCATTCCCATTAAGTCTCCAAACATATCTTTCTATTTAGCGTTACTAAGGTCAAAATTACTAAATTGCGCCCTTAAAAATAAGCTATATTATACACTTTCTTAAAAGAACAATCATTTTACTTATTATTCTTATCATGGCTGCTTCATGCCAGAATCAAAATCAAAATATGGAAGTTATAAATGCCCCCACGGCTAAAAGAATACCTGTTAAATTAGTAAAGCATGACGATATACGCGTGGATGACTATTTGTGGCTAAACCAGCGGGATAATAAAGAAGTTCTGGCTTATTTGGAAGAAGAAAATAATTATTACAGCGCCCTTACTGAACATACCAAATCTTTCCAGCAGGAATTGTTTGAGGAAATGAAAGGCCGTATTAAGGAAGATGATTCTTCCTTGCCGTACAAATTAAATGGATATTGGTACATAACACGGTATGAAATTGGAAAGGAATACCCTATCTATTCCAGAAAAAAGGGCAGCCTTGAATCGGCCGAAGAAATAATATTCAATTGTAATGAACTTGCAGAGGGGCATGAATATTATGACCTTAGAGGTGTTACCGTAAGTCCGGATAACAAACTCGCTGCATTTGGTACGGATACAATAAGCAGAAGACAATACCACATTCAGATAAAAAACCTTGAAACGGGTCAAATTTATGCGGATAAGATAGATAATACTACGGGAAGTGCAGTCTGGGCGAATGACAATAAAACCTTATTCTATACAAAGAAAGATCCGTTTACTTTGAGATCTGATAAGATATACAAGCATATTTTGGGCCAGCCAAGTGAGGAAGATGAATTAATATTTCATGAGCAGGATGAAACCTTCAATACGTTTGTTTACAAATCAAAATCCAAAAAATACATTATCATTGGATCATATAGTACGTTGACATCTGAATTTCAAGTACTTAATGCTGATAACCCCAATGGAGATTTTAAGTTATTCTCGGAAAGAGAAAGAGGCTTGGAGTATTCTATTTATCATTTTGAAAACAATTTTTATATACTTACAAATAAAGAGAAAGCCACCAATTTTAAATTAATGAAGGTTGATGAGAAAAATACATCTACTGAAAATTGGGAAGAATTTATTCCACACAGGGCCGATATTCTCCTTGAGGATATTGAAATATTCAAGGATTACTATGTCCTCACCGAGCGTGATAATGGACTTAATAAGCTAAAGGTTACGAAATGGGATGATTCTGAGAGCTACTACATCGCATTTGATAATGAAACTTATGTAGCATACCCTTATGCAAACCCTGATTTTGATACGGATATTTTTCGCTACGTATTCAATTCAATGACTTCGCCATATGCCATTATTGATTTCAGCATGGGAACTAAGGTGAAGGAACTAAAAAAAGAACAAGAAGTATTAGGAGGTAAATTTAATAAAGAAAACTACCGTTCAGAACGAATATGGGCAAATGCGCGTGATGGCACAAAAGTACCTATCTCTTTGATTTATCATAAAGACACTAAACTAGACGGTAATAGTCCACTTTTACAATATGGCTATGGTTCATATGGTAGTACCTCAGATCCCTATTTTTCATCTGTAAGGTTAAGCCTTTTAGATAGAGGTTTTGTTTATGCTATTGCACATGTGAGGGGTGGAGAATATCTGGGCAGGCCCTGGTATGAAGATGGAAAACTCCTGAGCAAGAAAAATACCTTCACAGATTTTATTGATTGCTCTGAGTTTTTGATTAAAAAAAAATACACCAGTAAAGAGCATTTATATGCCTATGGTGGTTCTGCCGGTGGTTTACTTATGGGTGCAATTGTTAATATGGCTCCTGATCTTTATAACGGGGTTATAGCGGCCGTTCCTTTTGTGGATGTTATTACAACGATGCTGGATGATTCAATACCATTAACTACTGGAGAATTTGATGAATGGGGTGATCCAGCTAAGAAAGAGTATTATGACTATATGAAATCTTACTCCCCATATGATAATGTTATCGCACAAGATTACCCTAATATGTTAGTAACCACAGGGTTACATGATTCTCAGGTACAATATTGGGAACCAGCCAAATGGGTTGCAAAACTTAGAGCTAATAAAACAGATAAGAATGAACTCTTTCTCTATACTAACATGGATGCAGGGCATGGTGGTGCCTCAGGAAGATTTGAGGCATTGAAAGAAACCGCTAAAGAATATAGTTTTTTAATAGATTTAGAAGGTAAAACGGGTAAATAAAAAAAAAATAGTAATTTTGTCGCCAGTTTATAATCTATTAAAAAGATTTATCGACTTAACCTTTCTTTATGGAAAATAAGATAAATGCACACAATTCAATCCTAGATTTAATAGGAAACACTCCACTCGTCAGGCTTAATAAGATTGCTGCACCGCTTAAGGGGAATTATTATGCAAAGATTGAAGCCTTCAATCCGGGCCACTCCTCTAAAGATAGAATAGCCTCATATATAATTGATCAAGCCGAGAAGAGTGGCGTTCTTGCGCCTGGGAATACAATTATAGAGACTACTTCCGGGAATACGGGTTTTAGTATAGCTATGGTAAGTATTATAAAAGGCTACGAATGTGTATTGGCTGTAAGCTCAAAGTCATCAAAGGATAAAATTGATATGCTGCGTTCTATGGGCGCAAAAGTATATGTGTGTCCTGCGCACGTAAGTGCGGATGACCCCAGATCCTATTATCAGGTAGCAAAACGCCTGCATGAAGAAATTGAGGGATCTGTCTATATCAATCAATATTTCAATGCACTGAATATATTAGCACATTATAAAACTACCGGCCCTGAAATATGGGAACAAACAAATGGTAATATAACTCACCTGATAGCCTGCAGTGGTACAGGTGGTACTATTTCGGGTACTGCCCGATTTTTAAAAGAGCAAAACCCGAATATCAGGATCATAGGAGTTGACGCCTATGGATCTGTGTTGAAAAAGTATCACGAAACCGGGAAATTCGATAATGATGAAATATATCCTTATCGAATTGAAGGTCTTGGTAAGAACTTAATTCCTGATGCCACTGATTTTAAGGTTATTGACGAATTTATTAAAGTTACAGATGAGGAAAGTGCACATACCTCAAGGGAAATTTCCTGTACAGAGGGTATTTTTGTTGGTTATACTAGTGGAGCCGTTATGCAGGCAGTTAAACAACTAAATGCCCAGGGAGAATTTACTAAAAACAGTAATGTAGTTGTAATATTTCCTGATCATGGTTCCAGATATATGAGTAAGATTTACAATGATCAGTGGATGAGTGACCAGGGCTTTTTTGACAGTAAAAATGTTGAAGAAGAACAGCAGGTTCAATATGTAAAATAGACAATATAGATTAAGATATTGAAGGCAACAGTAAGCTACTGTTGCCTTTTTTATTGCCATTTAAAATAATTTATGAATCGTGATCAAAATTGCATAATTTTGTGGACTAACCAAACGAGGCCAGATGAGAGATTTATTTGCTAGAATCATTGAGAATAAAGGACCTTTGGGTAAATGGGCATCCCAGGCAGAAGGATATTTTGTTTTTCCCAAATTGGAAGGCCCTATTTCAAACCGCATGAAATTTCAGGGAAAAGAAGTAATTACCTGGAGTATTAATGATTATTTGGGCATGGCTAATTTACCTGAAATTAAAAAGGTAGATGGGGAAACTGCAGCAGAATATGGAGCAGCATATCCCATGGGAGCACGAATGATGAGTGGGCATACAGATTTTCATGAACAACTGGAGAAGGAATTGGCTGATTTTGTCCATAAAGAATCTTCTTATTTGCTTAATTTTGGATATCAGGGAATTTTATCTGCAATTGATGCCCTTGTTTCTAAAGATGATATTATTGTTTACGATGTTGATTCTCATGCCTGTATAATAGATGGGGTTCGTTTGCATATGGGCAAACGATTTACATTTGTGCATAACGATATAGATAGCTTAAAAAAGAACCTGGAGCGTGCTACCAAAATGGCAGAACAAACCGGTGGTGGAATCCTGGTTATTTCAGAAGGTGTTTTTGGAATGCGTGGTGAACAGGGTAAGCTTAAAGAAATCGTTGCATTAAAAAAGGAGTTTAATTTCAGGTTATTGGTAGATGATGCCCACGGTTTTGGAACGCTGGGTAAGACCGGAGCCGGAGCAGGTGAGGAGCAAGGTGTTCAGGACGATATAGATGTATATTTTGCAACATTCGCAAAATCTATGGCAGGAATTGGTGCCTTCTTGGCTGCCGATAAGGAAATTATTGATTATTTGAAGTATAACCTGCGCTCTCAAATGTTTGCAAAATCACTCCCGATGATCTATGTGAAAGGAGCATTAAAACGCCTGGATATGCTTCGCACAAAGCCTGAGTTGAGAAATAAACTATGGGAAAATGTAAATGCCTTGCAAAATGGACTTAAAGAAAGGGGCTTTGATATTGGGACAACCACAAGTTGTGTTACGCCAGTTTATCTTAATGGCAGCATCCCAGAAGCTATGGCTTTGGTTAGGGATTTAAGAGAGAATTATGGTATATTTTGTTCAATAGTAGTGTATCCGGTTATTCCTAAAGGAATGATCTTATTGAGAATGATACCAACAACTACTCATACTTTGGAAGATGTAGCTTTAACATTGGATGCATTTTCCGCGATAAGAGATCGATTAGAGAATGGCACCTATAAGAGATTATCTGCCGCTGTAGCTGCTGCTATGGGTGAATAAGTTTGGCATTTTTCAACAGGTGGTTTCCGGAAAATTTAATAACAAATTCTTTCTATAGCGTTTTTCTGTAAGTTCTTCTGCGCTTATAGATTTTGGGGTCAAAGTGTTTCCACATTTGACGAATGGCAACATTTTCTTCTAATTCGGGAGTTCTGAAACAATTCCTTATTTTTTTCGCCTGAAAAACTTTGTGATATTCATTCATGATTATTGCCGTAACCCCCTTATTCTGATACTCCGGATGAACTCCAATTAGATAAAAAATCACATCTTTGCTATTTCTTTTTGCATTCAAAAGATACAGAAAACCAAAAGGGAAAAGATTACCGTAAGCTTTTTGCAAGGCAGATCCGTATGATGGCATTACTATAGCAAATGCTACCAGTCTGTTATTACTATCAATTACAAACTTTATATACTCAGGGTTAACCAAACCAATATGCTTATTCTTAAAATAAGTTTTTTGCTCGTCGGTTAAAGGGACAAATGATGATAACTTTGAATAAGTTTCATTAAATAGATCAAACATCTGGTCTGCCCAAGGCATGATATCGGCAGATTTTGTAAAATTCATTTCTTTTAAACCATACCTCTTTTTTATCAAGGCTTGTATTTTAACAAAGTGCTCAGGTTTGGTATTACTGGCAGGAAATCTGTTTTCCATATATTCCTTTTCCTTTATAAAGCCATGGTGTTCATAATGGCCTTTATAATAGGGATGATTATACCAGGTAATCATTGTTCCCATTTCTTTAAAGCCTTCAACTAATACACCTACTTTATCCAGATTAGAAAACCCTACCGGACCTTCCATGTAATCGAGATTATAATTTTTTCCAATTTCCGCGACTTTGTCGAGCAATGCTTTTGAAACCTCCAGGTCATCAATAAAATCAAACCAGCCGAAGCGCATTTTGGAGTTTAGTTGTTCATTTACCTCTATCCAATTGACAATAGTGGTTATTCTACCTACTAAGTTATTATTCTTGTAGGCAAGAAAAAACCTGGATTCCGCATTATTAAAGTTGGGATTTTTTTCTTTGTCAAATGTTTCAAGTTCATCTGAAATAAGTGGAGGAACCCAATAGGGAGATTTTTTATAAAGCGTGAAAGGGAATTTTATAAATTTTTTTAGATCCGATTTTGTAGTAGCTTCTTCGAGCCTTACCATACCATTCAATTGTATGGTCAAGATAAGAGATATTTGGTGAAGGAATCAAATTTTAAGAGAATTTTCACTAATTCAAATCACAAAACAGCTCAGCAACGAGCTTATATTAGAAATCAATTACTCCATTGTCAGAAGTTTTATTTTTTTTGTCTTTTTTCCTCTGCCTTTTTATGTCCTTTTTGGATGGTCCCAGGTCTATATCTTCAGCCCCTTTTCCTTTATTCCGGCCTTTAGCTGTTTTTGTTTTTTTCTTCATAGAATTCTTCTTAATTGAACCACCATTTTCACCAGCCTTCTGATCTTCAATTGGAATCAAGACATCCTTATGTAAATCTAGTCTGTATGATGCTCCAACTGAAACAAAAAGCCGGCTTGGAGAATTCTTGAAACTGCCACCAAGATTCGCATCAACCTGAAAGTTTTCATTCACCAAATACGCACCACCACCTCTTAATAAAATGTCGGCATATCGATCACTGCTGACGCCCTGGTTTTCCAAAAACACACTCCATTTAGGATTTCTAAGTGCGTGAGATAGTGAAAGTGTATAGCCCAATTCCGGGTCATCCGTGGCAATTCTATCATAGGAAATATTGGAGATCAAAACAAATCTGGGCGTAAGTCTACTCTGAGTTGCCAACATTACCCTGGGAGAAACAGTAGGATCTGTAGGATAAAATGGGTTGTCGCCTATAACAAAATTGGCACCTGCATATACAGAAATTGCCGGGATTAAATTTTTAAATTTAAATTTGTTATTAGCCCTCCAACTGTACAAGTTTGGCTTGTTACTATCAGGATTTTTAAAAGGATCAAAGATCAAATACTTTGCCCCAAGGCGGTTTATTGATAAATTGGTTCTTGATTCTATAATTCCCAGGGAATTGTAAGTGATAATTTGATTTTCGTAAGTACCCTCCCAATTTAACTCTAGATTCTCTAATAGCAAGCCATAGCGAACTGAAAAATCCAGGCCGTATATATTCGAATCATAATTCAGATTAGCGTGGTCCCGCTTTTCATAAGACAATCCCAATTCTATTTGTGGGACTCCTTTTCCAACTGCATAGGCGCTTACAGATAAACCTGGTCGGTTAGAATTAATTACATCTGTATATTGGCAGATACCTATTAAAGGGGTCGTTAATGCTAATAAAAAAAGGGCGTTTTTAAGAATATTTAGATCAATAACTCGAAACATCAGGTATATTTTATTATTATTTTATGAATTTTGTAATGTTAATACAACGCTGGAATTGTATTTTTGATATATAGAATACAGACATTATGGGTTTTTTAAGAACGATTTTTATAATTCTTCTGGTATACTATATGCTCAAATTATTTGCTAAATGGTTTGGTCCGAGAATAGTTGGCTATGCTGCACGAAGGACAGAGAAGCACTTTAAAGATAAATTTGATCAATTTCAAGGATATCAAAATCAAGAGGATAATACTAATGAAGGCGAGATTATTATCGAGAAAAAAACAGTTCAAAAGAATAAGAATTCCGAACAATTAGGCGAGTTTATAGATTTTGAAGAAATTGAATAACCATTACCACTAAAGCAACCAATGAATAGAGGTACAAAGGCTTTATTTATCCATTTTTTTGCGCTTGTTTTCTTTATTGTTGCCTCTTTGGCATATTTCTACCCTGTACTTCAGGGTAAAACTATCATCCAATCCGATATTATCCAATATACCGGAATGGCTAAGGAGCAAAATGATTTTAGGAAAAATACCAAAGAGGAACCCTATTGGACTAATAGTGCTTTTGGGGGCATGCCAACATATCAATTAGGTGCTTATTACCCGCATGATTATGTTAGAAAGCTCGATAGAACGATTCGATTCCTTCCCCGTCCTGCAGATTATTTATTCCTGTATTTTGTTGGTTTCTACATATTACTATGCTGCTTAAAGGTGGATTATCGATTAGCGATATTTGGTGCACTGGCATTTGGTTTTTCTACCTATCTTATTATAATTCTGGGGGTAGGGCACAATGCGAAGGCCCACGCCTTGGGATATTTACCAATTCTATTAGGCGGAATTATACTTACTTTTAGAAAAAAGTACATCTGGGGTTTTATCCTTACCTCTCTGGCTATGGCATTGGAAATAGGAGCAAATCATTTTCAGATGACCTATTATTTTATGCTTCTTGTTCTTGTACTTGGAGGGGCATATTTAGTTGATGCCATTAAAAAAAGGAAACTAAAGCACTTTTTCATTTCTGTTGGACTGCTTATCGGGGCAGTAGTTTTGGGGATTACTGCTAATGCCACATCCCTTATGGCAACCAAAGAATATGCAGATTGGAGTACAAGAGGGAAGTCGTCACTTACAATAAACCCGGACGGGTCTGCCAGAGAAAACCTGGAGGGACTGGATAAGGAATACATAACTCAATACAGTTATGGAATAGTTGAATCTCTGAATTTATTTGTTCCCAGACTTTTAGGCGGCAGCAATAATGAAGACCTCGGTACTAGTTCCAAAGCTTATGAATATCTAACAGAACAAGGATTACCCCGAACAAAGGCTTTGGAATTCAGTAGTGCGCTTCCATTGTATTGGGGAAATCAACCAGGGGTAGCGGCACCGGCTTATATTGGTGCAATTATAATTTTTCTTTTTGTCTTAGGGCTGTTTTTAGTGAAAGGACGTTTAAAATGGTGGTTAGTAGGCGGGACTTTGCTTTCACTCTTTTTATCCTGGGGAAAGAATTTTGGTCTTCTTACCGATTTTATGATTGACTATTTTCCACTTTATAACAAATTCAGGGCGGTTTCTTCTATACAGGTAATTCTAGAACTCTGTGCACCCATCCTCGCAGTAATGGCCTTAGTACAAATATTTAAGCCTTCAATAGCAAAAAGTAAAAAACTAACAGCTTTGAAAACGAGTTTAATTATTGTTATTGGACTCGGGATTATCCTTTTTATAATTAAAAGTGTTTTTGATTTTACAGCTTTAAATGATCCCACTTATCAGAAATATTTTGGTGATGAGGTTATGACGATGATAAAGCGAGATAGAGAGGCTGTTTATGTTAATGACACCATACGTTCTTTAATATATGTGTTGCTGGCCGGTCTGGCTATTTGGCTCTATCTTAAAGGGAGACTTAAGCAAAATATGGTAATTTTCGCGCTCTCAGTGCTAGTCGTTTTTGACCTGGTAGGTGTTGATCTTAGATATGTGAATAAGAAAGATTTTGACAGGCAAAAAAGAATGAATCAACCGTTTCAGCAATTGCCAATGGACAAGCAGATTGCCGAAGACAGCGGAGTATTCAGGGTTTACGACCCTTCAGAAGGACTTAACGGCGCCAGAACATCCTATTTTCATCAGTCCATTGGAGGCTATCATGCTGCAAAACCCGCAGGGATGCAGGAGTTATTTGATTTCCATATTTATAGAAATAATTTGCGAGTCCTAAATATGCTTAACGTAAAGTATATTATTCAACAAGATGAAGAAGGTAGGAGTTATGCAATTACAAACCCTGAAGTCAATGGTAATGCCTGGTTTATTACAAGACTTTTGGAGGTACAAAGTGCTGATAAAGAAATTAAGGCACTTGATAGTTTGGATGTACTAAATGAAGCCGTTGTGAACACTTCTGATTTTTCTCAAATAAACCAATTTAATTTTCCAAAAGATTCTTTGGCTTACATTAATTTAAAGGAATATAAGCCTAATCATTTAACTTATATCACGAACAATTCAAATAACGGACTGGCGGTATTTTCAGAAATGTATTATCCCGGAGATTGGAAGGCTTATATTGATGGCAAATCGGTAGATCATTTTAAAGTCAATTACGTATTAAGAGCATTGAATATACCAAAGGGCAATCATACAGTGGAGTTTAAGTTTGAACCAAAAGTAATTGAAACCGGTGGAAAAATTACTTTAGCAAGTTCCATTTTAATGATTATAATGTTTTTAGGGGGAGGCTTATTTTCAATATTTCGTTTGCGCAAAAAGAAGAAGGGATAATGCATAAGGTCCTTATCATTAGTTATTATTGGCCCCCTTCCGGGGGACCGGGGGTTCAGCGATGGTTGAAATTTGTAAAGTATTTACCTGAATTTGAGATACACCCTGTCATTTATATTCCTAAAAATCCAAGGTATCCTATTACAGATAGTAGTCTTAATCAAGAAATTCCTGAAAATATTACTATTTATAAAAATAAGATCTTCGAGCCTTATTTTTATGCAGGATTTTTAAGTAAAAAGAAAACTAAGCAAATAAGTTCGGGGGTCATAAGTGATGAAAATCCTTCCTTTATTGAAAAAGTTTTACTGTGGATAAGAGGCAATATGTTTATTCCGGATGCCAGAAAGTACTGGATAAAGCCTTCAGTCCGGTTTTTAACGGGAATAATTAAAAAAGAGGGAATAGATACCATAATCACTACTGGCCCTCCTCACAGCCTCCATCTAATTGGTTTGGAACTAAAAAAGAATCTGGATATAAAATGGCTTGCAGATTTCCGGGATCCATGGACCTCTATTGGTTACCATACTAAACTAAGGCTTACAAAAGCTTCCCAAAGGAAACATCGTCAATTGGAAAAAGAAGTTGCAAATGGATGTGATAAGCTTTTGGTTACCAGTAATACTACTAAAGCTGAATTTGAATCAATTACCACGAATCCAGTCCATGTAATTACCAATGGCTATGATATTCCGGAAAGCGAGTTGCCCTTTAGTGCTTTGGATAAAAAATTTACGCTTTCTCACATTGGTTCACTGCTTACAGGAAGAAATCCGGATAACCTTTGGAAAGTATTGTCCGAGATCATTAGTGAAAATGAGACTTTTCGGAAAGCCTTTCAGCTAAATCTAATTGGGGTGGTTGGCCAGGATGTTTTAAATTGCATAAATGATAATGGGCTAGAATTCTATACAAGGATTATTGAATATGTCACCCATGAGGAAGCAGTTAATTATCAGAGGAGATCACAGTTATTACTTTTAGCAGAGATTGATTCACCACAAACGCGAGGTATTATTCCGGGAAAACTGTTTGAATATCTTGCAGCCAAAAGACCAATTTTGGCCATAGGCCCTGAACAATGGGAAGGCGGGGAAATTGTAAAAAGCACTAACTCAGGTATCGTTTGTAATTACAATTCCGTAGCAGACCTTAAAGCTGTAATTTTAAAATGGTTTCATCTTTATCAGCAAGGAAATTTAATGGTATCTTCAGTAAATATTAAAGAATATAACAGAAGAACGCTTACCGCAAAGCTGGCTGAACTGTTGTAATGGGAATAATTTTTAAACAATCGCTAAAGAATACTACTATCACTTATCTTGGATTTGCGATAGGAGCTATCAATACACTTTTCCTCTATACCCGCTTTCTCACTGATGAGTATTATGGACTTGTAGGAGTAATTCTTTCCTCATCAGCAATTCTAATGCCATTGATGGCGTTTGGTGTGCCCAATACTTTTGTAAAATATTACAGTAATTTTAGTGATTCGAAATCAGCTGATGGTTTTCTCACCCTAATGATACTACTTCCTTTGATTATTATCATTCCCCTCTTTGGAGTAAGTTACTTTGCAAATGAAGCAATAGGTAATT
>CAJQNH010000095.1 GCA_905479615.1 uncultured Eudoraea sp. | reverse complement strand
TCGAAGTTGAATTCCTGAAATTTCTGAATATATTTTGTGGTATCATAAATAAGATGTGCTTTATGGGCCTTGCCATTTGATATTACTGCCACTACCAGAACATCCGGGCTTTTCTGATCTGATTCGTCCGGGGCATAAATTATTTCTTCGCTACCTTCGACAGGCACCAATTTAGCACTATGAATATAATCAAGGTATTTTATTGCGATTTGATTAGGTAAGCTAAAGTTTAACTGAAAATCATTTTTTTGAATCTGAGAGAAATATAAAGGACGATCACTTGTAAACTGAATTTCGCCACCTGTTGTTCTTATTTGAAGATAAGGTTCTTTAGAGTAGATGGTAGATACCTTTTCATTTTCTACAATATGCATATGGGCTTCAAATCCGAAATATCGTGTTATGCCAGCCCCTAAAAGGATGATGATGAATGATACATGAAAAACAAGCTGTGGAATTTTTGTTTTTCGAAACAGGTTTTTTCTATACATATTTACCAGATATAACATGGCTAATATGAATATAAGCAGTTCAAACCACCAGGTATTGAAAATAAGCAGCCTTACCGTTGTAGTATCATATGAATTTTCTATAAATGTAGCTGATGCAATAACAATGATGAATACGAATAGAAGTAACATGGAGAATTTCGAAGAAAAAAGAAAATTCCAAAAATTTCTCATAAAAATATTCTCTAAAGTCTATTTATTAAAAATAAGGTAGCGTCAAAAATAGTAAAATCAAAAGAATTGTTTCTTCAATCACAAAATTAATTAGTTCTTTTGTAGTTTAAGCATTAAAATGAAAAATAGGCACCACATTGTTTTTCTCTTTATTTTTTTCGTATCCGGATTTACAGGTCTGATCTACGAATCTATTTGGACACATTATTTAAAGCTGTTTTTGGGGCATGCGGCTTATGCTCAGACCTTGGTGCTTACCATTTTTATGGGAGGTATGGCCATAGGATCTTATTTGACCAGCCGTTATTCAATGAAATGGCGAAAATTGTTTCTAGCCTATGCTATAGCGGAAGGTATTATAGGTGTTTTAGCGCTTATTTTTCACGAAAGTTTCACTTCGTTCTTAGAGGTTTCATTTAACTCCGTTTTTCAAAATTTAGATACGCCTTTCGCAATAAATTTGTATAAATGGATATCAGCAGCTTTACTTATTTTACCCCAATCGATTTTATTGGGAGCAACGTTTCCATTGATGAGTGCGGCAATCCTTCGTGTTTTCCCTAAATCACCAGGTAAAACCATAAGCTTACTTTATTTTTCCAATAGTCTTGGCGCAGCCATAGGTGTTCTAATAAGTGGATTTTATTTTGTAAAAGCATTTGGATTACCTGGCACCATTAAAATAGCAGGTTTATTGAATGTTCTGATTGTAGCCGCAATAATTGTTCTTATTAGAAGAAACAGAGAATATATCCAGCTCCCGATTCAATGCAGTGAAGAAAATAAAGAAAGAGGGCAGAACAAATCGACTTTGCTCATTGCTTTGTTAGCAGTGTCTTCTTTTACGGGTATGGCTTCTTTTATCTATGAAATTGGTTGGATTCGAATGCTTAATATGGTATTAGGAACATCCACTCATGCATTCGAATTGATGTTGAGTGCGTTTATCTTTGGATTGGCTTTTGGTGGTCTCTGGATACGAAAACGCATAGATAAAATGTCGAATCCTATTGCCTATTTGGGTTATATTCAGCTAATTATGGGGCTATTGGCTTTATCTACTTTGTTGTTCTACGGTAATACATTTAACATAATGCAGTGGCTTTTGGAAACATTAGATAAAGATGCTAATGGTTATTTATGGTTTAACCTTTCAAGTAACGGTATTGCACTTCTCATTATGTTTCCAACGACTTTTTGTGCAGGGATGACCTTACCTATTATCACGACTATTCTTTTAAACGTACAAGGAGAAAAGAGTATTGGTTCAGTGTATGCATGGAACACCATCGGGGCAATTATTGGTATATTTATCGCTGTTCATATTGGGATGCCCTACTTGGGATTAAAAGGATTAATTAGTTTAGGTGCCGGAATTGACATTGCATTAGGTATCTTTTTACTATTTGCATTTTCGCAAGTACGAAATAAATTCAATCGAAAAGTAATCGCAGCTTCTATAGGCGTAATTTCTCTTTTTGGCATTCTGTTTTTTGTAGAATTAGACACGCTAAAAATGGGGTCAGGAGTTTTTAGAGGGCGTGATTCGCTTTTTAGCAGTGAGGAGAATAATGTTCTTTTTCATGAAGACGGTAAAACCGCCTCCATTTCTGTTATAGAGCATAAAACACTTGATGGAATGTTAAGTGTAAGAACAAATGGCAAAACAGACGCAACAATATATAAAGATGAAAGACCTTTAGGAACCATAGACGAGTCTACGATGATCCAATTGGCCGTGATCCCGATGGCGTTGAATCCAAAAGCAGAGCATGTTGTAAACATTGGTTTAGGGGCAGGGATCACAACAAAATCAGTACTTGCTAATCCGCTTATTCGAAGCCTTCATACCATAGAGATTGAAGAGAAAATGGTAAACGCGGCGAAATTATTAGGAATGCAATCAGCTGTGGTTTTTTCAGATCCCAGAAGTACGATAATAATTGATGATGCGAAGAGTTTTTTCGCTTCTCAGCAAAATAAATATGACATCATTCTATCCGAACCCTCAAACCCATGGGTGAGCGGGGTTTCCGGTTTGTTTTCTGAAGAGTTCTATAAAATGATTAATTTACATCTCAATGAGGATGGTGTTTTTGCACAGTGGCTGCAATTATACGATCTGGACATCGATTTAGTTTCGTCTGTTTTAAAAGCGGTTTCTCGAAATTTTTCTGATTTCGAAGTATATGCATTGAACCATGATGAATGTTTAATTGTTGCTAAAAAAAACGGACTAATTCCTCCTTTGGACAGTACATTAATATCAATGCCTTCAATTGAAAAAGCGCTTAAGCATGTAAGTGTAAACACGGTTCAGGATATCGAATTTCGTCTTTTTGGTAATAAAAAAACAATGGATCCTTTTTTAGCCAGCTTTACAATACCAGCCAACTCCGACTATTTTCCGATATTAGATCAAAATGCGACACGAACTCGATTTCTTAAGTCAAAAGCAACCGAATTATATAGCTTTACACATCAATTTCACCCGGTAATTTCTATGCTTAATAAGGAGTTTTTTTCATGGAATATTACAAATATAACTGCTACTCCTTATTTCTTAAACCAGAGTGTGAGTGCAAACGAAGCAATGGCCTTACGCGACTTCTATTTACAAGATAAATTTGACCTCCATTATCTTTATTTGCCTGAAAACTTAAGAGAAGAAGCAAGATTGGTTAAAAACTCTTTTGGCCCGGATAAAAATGGTGTAATTAATAAGAATCGATTAAACTCGTTCTTTTATTCAACCATTCGAATGGCTCCATATTTAACAACAAAAGAAATGGAGGATATTTGGGAATCTATTGGCGTATTTGAAGATAGTACTTTGACCAATGAAGAACTAAAATGGGCTTCCCTGTTTAGAGCTGCCCTTCACAAAGATGCAAAAACTATGATTGAATTAGGTGAATCACTATTGAATAATACCAGTGAAGCAGTTAATGGATATCCTAAAGAATATGTGATTTCTACAATAATGCTGGGATATATAGTAGAAAATGAACTAGAGAAGGCACAGAGAATTTGGTACACCAATAGTAACAACCTGACAGAAGACCCCCGATCAAAAATGCTATTTCAATTCTTGCTTGCTCAATGTAAAAAAGTGGACTAAGCCTATTCCAGGAAATTTCAGATCAAATTCACCTTAATCGTAAGGAACATAAAAAAATTGGGGTTTTTTAACCCCAATTTTTTTATTTACAAATTTATATCATAGTATCCTACCATAAATTTATTGCCAACAGCTGGAACTAGCACCGCAATGTCCTCCATCCCAGCTTCTTCCTGCAATATCATCTACCATGGTTCCCTCAGCATGATTCGATACATTTCTTGGGTAAAACCAGGTTTCACCATCATTGTGTAATTCCATAGGGATGTCTCCATTAGTGCCGGCAAAACCATAAGTACCTTGATAATTGTTAGTTGGATCTACACCAGAAGTAGGTGTAATTTGTTTATTACCAACATTATGACACCAGAAACATTGAACTCCACCCCAGGCGTCAGCTTTAGTTGGAGAGCTTTTTAATTCCTGACTATTAGATTGATGGGATCCTTTTTGGTGTTGCCCTGCAAGAGGATAGTAAATTGCATCATCAACAGGTACGCCAGTTGTCGTGGTAATCTTATAATCACCTGTCATGTTCCCTATACCTTGGTGGCAAGAGTAACAGGTGTTAATGCCCGTACCTTGCGCCACATCCCAAGCTGGGGTAGTATAATAGATCATTGCAACACCTTCAATCGGACCTGTTGCCCATTGAATAGAAGGTGTACCACCCGATGTTCTTTGTGCAGTAATTCCATTACTATGACAATATATATTGTCACATGTCTTGTTTACATTATTCCATGTAGGTGTGTTTCCATCCTGTCCATTTCGCGTTGCCATTCCATTAAGGTCAAAAATAACATTAGCTGTACCATCATTATGCCCTGGGGAAGTGTCATCAAGTCCAAAATGACATTCACTACATGAATAGCGATATTTTTCACTATGTACCCAATGTGATCCCGTATTAGGAAATTGTTGCGGATCATTAGGAGCTGTTTTTTCATGACATTCGTGGCAACTACCATTCGGGAATGAAGTACCTGTATCGCTATCTCTGTGTGGGTGACAGCTTACACAACTTTTCCCATCGTTGTGGTTTGTGCCATCACTTCCATCAGACCTATGATACAACAGTGTTCCACCGGTATGACATACTTCACAAATTCCATCATAGGTTCCATCTCCATCTGCAAATGATTTAAGCGCTGCCTGAACAGGTGTCGCATCCGTACCCTGCGAGTCAAATACCACAGGACTTCCATTGACCACATCTTTGATCAGCATAATATTCGTTCCGTTATGAGTCTGGTGACAATCTAAACAGTCAAAGCCCATATGGTCCTGGTAATTATGGCATTCCTTACATGCGGCATTTGTCATTGCTTCTCTAAGTAAATTAC
>CAJQNH010000094.1 GCA_905479615.1 uncultured Eudoraea sp. | reverse complement strand
ATCTCGGTAATATATCTTTTTTCACCTTCTTTGTTTTCATAGGAGCGATGAATGAGCTTACCTTCTACTGCTACTTCATTACCCTTGGCCAGGTAATTTTCAACAATCTCTGCGGTTTTGCCCCAGGCTACCACATTATGCCATTGGGTGTCCGTTACCTTTTCTCCCTTGTTGTTTTTGTAAATCTCATTGGTAGCTACGGAAAATTTGGCCAATTTACCACCATTATCAAGGTTAACAATTTCCGGGTCTTGCCCCAGGTTTCCAATCAACTGTACTTTGTTTCTAAGTGCGTTCATAATTACTAATTTTAAGGATTAAACAGTTAATACTATCGGGTCTTATACTCCGACACTGCAAACATAGAACAGCAGTTTAGGGTTACTCGGTTAGGAAGTGCTTATTTTCGTTTGTATTCTTTTGTAGTCGTTTGTACTTATTTTTAATACTGATTTTCAAGTATTTATGTGGATATAAAATTATATTTAGTCCAGATAATTATATCCCAACTAAACTTAATAGGTAAATTAATGTCAGAAATTGGGAATAACCTGAAGGTTTTGAGATCTTTATCTAATCAATTTAAATAAGACATTGGAACAATAGCCTGTCCTAACTAAAAACTTTTATTCCTATATTGTTCTGCTGTTCTGTAAAACTACAATAGTATGATTAGACAACTTCCCCTACTACTTATTTTACTCTTTTTTAATGTCACCTTTTTAATTGGCCAGTCTACAGAAGAAGTCGTGGATCAATTAAAAAAAGAGGCTATTGAAAATTCTCAGTTAGAACAACTGGCTCATGAATTAATGGATGTTATCGGGCCCCGCCTGGTGGGCACCCCCCAGATGACCAAGGCGCATGACTGGGCTGTAGCTACCTTTAAAAAATGGGGCATAAAAGCCCGAAATGAGGAATGGGGTACCTGGAGAGGTTGGGAACGCGGTATTACCCACTTAGATATGGTAACACCCAGAGTGGTGTCCCTAAGAGGCACGCAACTGGCATGGAGCCCCGGCACTTCAGATGCAGGAATTACCGCTGAAGTTATAAACCTCCCTGTAGTGGAAGATTCACTGGCCTTTGCAAATTGGCTGCCCAATGTAAAAGGCAAAATTGTAACAGTCTCCATGAATCAGCCTACAGGCCGCCCGGATTATAATTGGGAAGAATTTGCCACTGAGGAATCTTTTGAAAAAATGAAAACCGATCGGGAAGCACAGACTAAGGCATGGTATCAACAAATCCGAAATACCGGATACAATAGCAGAACCATTAACAGAGTGCTTGAAGAAGCCGGTGCAGAAGCTATTATACAATCCAGATGGTCCAATGGTTTTGGGGCCAATAAAATATTTAGTGCCAATACTAAAACCATTCCGGTCATAGACCTTTCACTGGAAGATTACGGTATGCTATACCGATTGGCAGAGAACGACGACAAACCTGTATTAAAAGTAGTTTCTAAATCAAAAGAATTAGGAAGGGTGCCTACTTTTAATACTATAGCCACTATTCCCGGTTCAGAATTTCCTGATGAATATGTTGTACTTTCTGCACATTTTGATTCCTGGGATGGCGGTACCGGCGCTACAGACAATGGCACGGGTACTATTACCATGATGGAAACTGCACGTATCCTTAAAAAAATATATCCCAACCCTAAACGTACCATTATTATTGGCCTTTGGGGGAGTGAAGAACAAGGGCTCAATGGCTCCCGCGCCTTTGTTGAAGACAGGCCGGAAGTCGTAAAAGGGCTACAAGCTTTATTTAATCAGGATAATGGAACTGGCCGGGTCGTTAAATTGTCCGGACAGGGGTTCCTTCATGCCTACGATTATCTGGAGCGCTGGCTCCAGGCCGTTCCGCAAGACATACGCGGCCATATTAAAACCACATACCCGGGATCACCCGGCCGGGGAGGATCTGATTATGCTTCTTTTGTGGCTCAGGGGGTTCCGGCATTTTCACTCAGTTCCTTAAGCTGGAGCTATAAGAATTATACCTGGCATACCAATTTAGACACCTATGACAAGATCGTTTTTGACGATGTTCGTAATAATGCGATTCTCACTGCAATCCTTACATACATGGCCTGTGAGGACCCTGAAAAAACATCCAGGGAAAAAGCTACACTTCCAACAAGTCTGAAAACAGGAAGAAAACAAGAATGGCCAACTCCCCGTTCTCCGGACAGAGCTGGCGGACAAGATAAAAATTAAATTATGAGAAAAATCAACCTCCTTTTTTGTTTGGCAATTACCGCAATAAGTTTTGCCCAAACCCCTTCAGTTAAAATTTCACCAGACCTTTCTCCTGCTTCCCCGGCAACTGTTGGAATGTCTGATACACGCTTAAAGCGAATAGATGCCATGCTTAAACAAGCTGTAAAAGATGGTGATATTCCGGGAGCTGTGGCTTTAATTGCAAGAGATGGAAAAATAGTATTCCACAGCGCCTATGGTTTGGCTGATAATTCAGCCGGCATTAAGGTTTATAATGATGCTATTTTCAGGATCGCCTCTCAGACAAAGGCCATAACTTCAACCGCCGTAATGATGCTCTGGGAAGAAGGAAAATTTAAATTGGATGATCCGGTTTCCAAATACATTCCTGAATTTAAAGATGCCAAAATTCTCGATACTTATAATGAATCTGACACTACATACACCAGTGTTCCTTCAGAGAAAGAAATTACGATTAGACATTTAATTACCCATACTTCAGGCATAGGTTATGGGGTAATTGACGGTGATCCAAGATTCAAAGCAATCTATCACAAGGCTGGTATTACAGATCTTTTTACTACTGCGGATATTTCCATAGAAGAAAGTGTAAAGAAACTCGCCGGGCTTCCATTGCATCATACCCCGGGTGAGAAATTTACTTATAGCGAAGGCCTTGATGTTCTCGGTTACTTCATTGAAGTAGTCTCCGGCTTACCTTTTGATGAGTTTCTCAGAACCCGGATTTTTGATCCTTTGGGCATGAACGACACCTGGTTTTATTTGCCAAAAGAGAAGCATGATCGCCTGGTAAATGTTCAGCATAAAGTAGCCGGGAAATGGGAAAAATACCCTGTTACGTTTTATGATACAGATTATCCTGTTAAAGGTGCTAAAAGGTTTTTTTCCGGTGGGGCGGGTCTTTCCAGTACCGCAAAAGATTATGCAACCTTCCTGCAAATGTATCTGAACAAGGGCGAGTTAAACGGGGTCAGGCTGCTGAGCAGAACAACTGTAAGAAGTATCATGGCAAACCAAATTGGCGACATCTGGAAAGACGGTCCTAAGAATTATGGATTGGCATTTGGGGTAGTAAATCAAAAAGGAGAAGATTCTGGCGGTTTGGGCAGTGAAGGCACTTTTGACTGGGGTGGCTATTTTAATACGCAATATTTTGCAGATCCTGAGGAGCAGATCATTGGTATCCTGATGAAACAAACCCAAGGCACATCAAACGATAATACAGCCTGGAAATTCCGGCAAATGCTATTTAGCGCTGTAGATGACTAAGCTGACTTTTTATTTTAAATTAAAATCTAATTACAAATGCTTATTAGGGTTTTTGCTATTGCCTTTATTTGGAATCGCTCAATTAACCTTTACGGAGTCTGAGTCAGGAATACAAGTAAAAGAGGGTGATAAAAGGGTTCTTTTTTATCAAAAACAACCCAAATCGAGCAACGGAGAATTCTCGAGAAACAATTATATACATCCACTCCATGGTCTTGACGGATCTGTACTCACTGAAGATTTTCCGGAGGACCATCCACATCACAGGGGAGTTTTTTGGGCATGGCATCAGGTATTTATCGGGAATGCTAAACTTGGTGATTCCTGGGAGTGCAGTGATTTTTCCTGGAATATTAGTGATATTGAAAGTTCCGGGGACGGATACATTCTAAAGCTAATTGCTGCCACATATTGGCAATCTCCACTTTGGTTAAACCAGGAAGGAAATCAAAAACCCTTTCTGTTAGAAAATACCACCATTAGCATTTACCCCAGAAAGAATAACTATCGTATTATACGTTTTGAAATATCACTTTTAGCTCTTGAAAAGAACCTGAAAATAGGTGGTTCAGATGATGAAAAGGGCTATGGGGGTTTTTCTGTGAGAATGAAACTCCCTGAAGATGTTCAGTTCACTTCCAATAAAGGTAAGGTCGTTCCAGAAAATAGTGCCGTTGAGGCCGGAAAATGGATGAATATTTTTGGATCATTAACCAATAAGGAGAACAGTTCGGGAATCGCGATATTCTCGCACCAGGATTACCCTGAGGATAAAGAAAATTGGATCTTAAGAGAAAAAGAGAGTATGCAGAATTGTGTTTATCCGGGCAGAAAACCCGTCTTTGTTTCCACAAAAGATCCAACCATTTTAAAGTATAGCCTCCTGATATATGAAGGGACCATGACAGCGGAGGATATCCAAACAATTTATAAAGAATTGAAATAAACATTTATTATATTACCACATATTTATTTTCTATGAAAACCATCCAGCTTTTTATTATCGGCCTACTATTGATCCCAGTGAACATGCAGGCTCAAAAACGAAAAACCAAAACAAGCACTCCACTGTATACAGTTCAGGATTCGCTCTATCATGGGCTGAAATGGCGTAATATTGGTCCATTTAGAGGCGGCCGAAGTGTAGCGAGCAGCGGAGTTGTGGGTCAGCCTATGACCTATTACATGGGCTCCACTGGTGGTGGAATATGGAAGACAACAGATGATGGTATCAACTGGAAGAATATTTCTGATAAATTTTTGAAAACCGGAACCGTTGGTGCAATTGCAGTTTCAGAAAGCAATCCAAATATCGTTGTGGCTGGTATGGGCGAACACGCTGCCCGAGGGGTAATGACCTCTATGGGAGATGGGGTCTACAAATCTACTGATGCCGGCAAGACATGGAAGCACATTGGCCTTGACAGAACACGTCATATTTCAGATGTCGTTATTCATCCGGCAAATCCGGAGATTATTTTTATTGGAGCACAGGGTGCTCAATACGGCCCTTCGGACGATAGGGGAATCTACAGATCCACAGACGGGGGTGCAAACTGGGAAAAAGTTCTTTTTGTGAACAAGACAACAGGTGCCTCTTCCCTGTCTATGGACATGAAAAACCCATTAATTCTTTATGCTGCATTCTGGGAACACAGCCGATATCCATGGACCATGGAGTCCGGGGGTAAAAATTCGGGGCTTTATAAATCCACAGATGGAGGGACTACCTGGAATAAATTAAAAGAAGGCCTTCCTGAAGAATTTGGAAAAGCAGGGATATCTGTATCCCGTGCCAACCCGGAGCGGGTATTCGCGGTATTGGAAGCCGAAGGAAAAAAAGGTGGGGTTTACAGGTCTGATGATGCAGGTAAAAAATGGACACAGGTAAATAAAGACCGGATAAATATTGCACGCTCCTGGTATTATATGGAAATATTTGCAGATCCTCAGGATGAAAACCTGGTATATATATGCAATGCCCCGGTAACAAAATCGATCGATGGCGGTAAAACATTTAGTCGGGTACCTACCCCACATGGAGACAATCATCATATTTGGATAAATCCGCTGGATAATCGTAAAATGATCAATTCCAATGACGGTGGAGCCAACGTTTCTAACAATGGAGGTAAAAGCTGGAGTACACAACAAGAACAGCCTACTTCGCAATTTTACAGGGTTATAACAGACAATCTGGTGCCTTATAATGTTTATGGTGGTCAACAGGATAATTCTGCAATAGCTATTGCCAGCAGAACCAATGATCAGGGGATAGACTGGAAGGACTGGTACTCTGTTGCCGGATGTGAAAGTGCCTATCTGGCATTTGATCCCGACAATCCTGAAATTGTATTTGGCGGCTGTTATCAGGGGATTATTGAAAAATGGGTAAGAGCTTCAAGGGAAGGTAAACCAATAAAAGAATACCCGGAATTGGCCTTGGGGAACGCCCCCGAAAGCTTCAAATTTCGTTATAATTGGAACGCCCCGATTATAAGCTCTCCGCATGACCGTAATACCATTTACCATGCGGGAAACGTTGTTTTCAAGACCACAGACGGAGGTATTAGTTGGTCCGTAATAAGTCCCGATCTGACCCGAAATGACAAAAGTAAGCAGGGCCCCGGGGGAGGGCCATACACCAATGAAGCAGCAGGAGGTGAGAATTATAACACCCTGATGTACCTGGTAGAATCTCCCCATGAAAAAGGTGTCCTCTGGGCCGGAAGTGATGACGGTCTTATTCATATTACTAAAGATGGAGGTGAAAATTGGGAAAATGTTACGCCTCCGGGTTTAGCGGAAGGCATAATTAATAGTATTGAAGTATCTCCACATAATGCTGCCACGGCTTATGTAACAGTGATGCGTTATAAGTTTATGGACCTAAAACCATACATATTTAAAACTACAGACTATGGTAAAACCTGGTCCAAAATAGTAACCGGAATTACGGACGTACATACGTTTGTACGCGTGGTCCGGGAAGACCCAAAGCGAAAAGGGCTTTTATATGCCGGTACAGAAACCGGATTGTATATTTCGTTTAATGATGGATTAAAATGGCAACCCTTTCAGCTAAACTTACCAGTGGTCCCCATTAATGATCTCACCATTCAGGATAATGATTTAGTGGCCGCTACCGCCGGCAGGTCATTCTGGATATTAGATGATCTTGGGGCCATTCAGAATAGTTCAATAAATAATACGGCACTTGCCATCTTTAAACCTAAAGACACCTATTTAATCTTTGGCGGAAGTTCTGACAAACCCCAACCGGGACTCGGACAAAATCCTAAACAAGGGGTTACTTTTGATTATTATCTGAATGAGAATGCAGACAGTCTGCATTTGGAATTACAAGTGCTTCAAAATGGCAAACTTATTAGAACCATTACCAATAAAAATCAAAAAGATTTTAAAACATGGCCCGGAGGACCTTCCAAGCCAGCGGTTTTGCCTTCAAAAATGGGATACAATCGATTCAGCTGGAATTTCAGAAAAGAAACACTCCCGGCTGTAGATAAAGTATTTGTGTATGGGAATTATTCAGGTTCCAGCGTGGCTCCGGGCAACTATGTCCTGCGATTATCTTTGGGCGACAAGGTGGCCGAAACGGAAGTGACTATTCTTCCGAACCCAAAAATAAAGGCCTCTAAATCAGATTTTGATGAACAACAATCGGTATTGGATCAGATTGAAAATACGATTAAAAACATTCATGAATCTGTGACTCAAATACGGTCGGCAAAAAAACAATTAAAGAGTTATGAAGAGCTACTTAAAGAAAATGAAGTGGCAACTGATCTATTGGAAAAAGGAAAGGAATTGATAAAACGAATAGACAGCTGGGAACAAAATCTTATCCAGCCTAATCAGAAAACTTTTCAGGATGTCATTAATTACAATAACCAGCTAAATGCCCAATTAATGCATTTGAAAGGATTTGTAGACAACTCAGATCCGAAAGTAACACAAGGGTCCAAACAAAGGCTGGCCGATCTGCTGGCTGATTGGAAAACCTATGAGAATGAGAAAAAAGCCATTGTGAATACGGAGATGGCGGCCTATAACAAGATGTATACAGACCTGAGGTTGCCAGCGTTGATACTAAAAGAGTAAACCATAGGGATTGGAATATAAGAACGAAAAGGGAGTTACATTTTAATCTTAATAATTCCCCATTATGGCTTGTTATGAACAAATCATTTTTTGAAGATAAAACGTTTAAAGATCAGGATTTCACAAAAGTGAGATTGGAAAAAGCAGATTACGAAAACTGTGTTTTTGAAGGCTGCAATTTTGCCGGTGCGTACCTTGATAATATAAATTTTACTTCATGTCAATTTAAACATTGTAACCTAAGCAATGCCAATATAAATCATTCGATATTTAATGAGGTTTCATTTTCCTTCTGCAAGCTGACGGGGATTCACTTTGAACTTTGTAATCCTATTTTGCTGTCACTTTCCTTCGATCATTGTTCATTGATCCTGGCTTCATTTTATCAACTACAGCTCAAAAACATTGTGTTTACTGAATGTAAACTAATTGAAGTCGACTTTACAGAGGCCAACCTCAGCAATGCAAGATTTGAAGGATGCGATTTAAATAAAGTCATTTTTGAGAAAACGAATCTGGAGCAAGCAGATTTAACCTCAGCAATCAATTATAGGTTTGACCCGGAACAAAATCGACTAAGAAAAGCTAAATTCTCAAAAGATGGAGTTGTAGGGTTGCTTGGAAAATACGATATTGTAGTAATATAGCTTCCTCACATCATTATGGGAAGTAACTTTTTCTTTTACCACATATGGAAGATCAGGAAGAAAAGAAATGTCTTGAATGCGGGGAAATAATCAGGGGCCGGGTAGATAAAAAATACTGTTCGGACTATTGCCGGAATGCCTATAATAATAAACTAAACAAGGATAGTAAAAACCTGGTAAGAAATATAAATAACAGACTTCGGAAGAATTACAGGGTCTTAGATAGTTTTGCCTTAAAGGATGGTAAAACACGCACAACCAAGACGCGTCTTATGGATAAAGGCTTCGACTTTGATTATATAACCAATCTATATACTACAAAAAAAGGTACGACTTATTACTTCGTATATGATCTTGGCTATCTTCCTCTGGATAATGATTATTACATGATCGTTAAACGCGAATAGGAATTACCCCCGTAAAAGTTTACGGGAAATGAAATTCAACTATTTTAATTTCAATGATTATTGATAGTTGTGACTGGTAAGTTTTAGAGCGGCGATCACAATATCCTTGCGACTTATCTGCCCTACTAAAAGTCCATCTTTTAAAACGGGCAATCGTCTGCGATTATTTTTATGAAAAACTCCTGCAGCATCAAAAATACTCATATCATGAGGTATAGTCTCCACATTTTTGGTCATAAAACGTTCCACACTTTTATCGAGGATAGGCTGGTTAAAATAGCGGCTTTCTGATATTTCCTTCATACAATCGGCCTCCGAAATAATTCCTACTAAAAACCCGTTATCATCCATAACCGGTCCCCCGGAAATGTGATTTTTGGCAAAAGATTCCATTACCTCAAGTATGGACTGATCTGTACTAAAAGTCATCAGTTTTCTCGTCATATAATCCTCCACCAAGATGGGAGCATCATACTCCTTTTTGGATCCTTCTTTGGCTCTTCGGCCCATAAAACTCTTTATACCCATACGATTTAAGAATTAGCTTAATCTTAAATATACACTTTTCTTGCTTCTTTATTAAATATATTCGCCAAAATGAACTAAACTATTAGAATTTTATACTTTTATCTGACAATTCCATAACATGAAGACATATGCCCAAATAATATCCTTTCTACTCATCCTATTGGCGATTTACCTGAGTTTTGATACTGCAATGCCCACTTATAAAAAAGATGCCAATCAATCACTGGCCACTTTTTCTACAGACAGGGCATTACAACTTGTTGAAACCATCTCTAAACAGCCCCATGGTGTAGGTTTTGAAGGCCATGAAACCGTAAAAAAGTATATTGTTGATCAATTAACCCAATTGGGTTTGGAGACCTCAGTTCAGAAAGGATATACCGCAGGAGATTGGGGTAATTTCAGCAAAGCGGAGAATATAACTGCCCGGATAAAAGGCTCCCAATCTGGGAAAGCCCTTTTACTTCTCTCACATTATGACAGTAGCCCGCATTCATCTTTCGGAGCCAGTGATGCAGGCAGCGGGGTTGCAACTATCCTGGAAGGGGTAAGGGCCTATATGGCCAGCGGGAAGACACCTAAAAATGATATTATTATCCTTATTACCGATGCTGAAGAACTGGGGCTTAATGGGGCAGATCTATTTGCAAATAATCATCCCTGGGCAAAGGAAGTTGGTTTGGCTTTGAATTTTGAGGCCAGAGGGAGCGGAGGACCTGGTATTATGCTTATGGAAACCAATCGGGGAAATGGAAAACTTCTTGAAGAATTTATCAAAGCAGATCCAAATTTCCCCGTGGGAAATTCTTTATTCTACAGTATTTATAAATTCCTGCCCAATGATACAGATCTTACTGTTTTTAGGGAAGATAGGGATATTGAAGGTTTTAACTTTGCATTTATAGATGATCACTACGACTACCATACTGCACATGATACTTATGAGCGATTAGACAGAAACACTTTGTCTCATCAGGGAAGCTACCTTATGCCACTTTTACGACATTTCAGTGAGGTTGATTTGTCTGACATGAAGAGTTTAAATGACTATGTATATTTTAACCTCCCCTATTATAAGATGGTATCTTATCCCTTTGAATGGATTTGGCCCATGTTCTTTTTAGGTTTTGCGATGATGTGCCTACTATTAATTTACGGTTTTAAAAAGAAGCGTCTTAATCTACGGGAAATTGGGAAAGGGTTCCTGCCACTTATTATCATAATAACATTAAATGCGCTTGTTGGATGGTATAGCTGGTCCTTTTTACAATGGCTGTATCCACATTACAAAGATATCTTGCACGGTTTTACTTATAATGGTCATATCTATATTCTGGCATTTGTTTTATTCTCTATTAGCACTTGTTTTTGGACCTATCATAAATTTAGAAAAATGACTATCTCTAATCTATTGGTAGCGCCAATACTTATTTGGTTTTTAATATGTTGGGCAGTAGGGGTTTATCTTCCAGGGGCCAGTTTTTTTATTATTCCATTGTTCGCACTATTAGGGTCTTTTATGATTGGCTTGAATCAGGATAAACCCAACCTTTACATTCTTGTCTTATTGGCTCTGCCGGCGCTTTGGATCTATAGCCCTTTTATCAAATTATTTCCTGTTGGGTTGGGATTAAAAATGATGGTTACTGCGACGGTCTTAAGTACTTTAACTTTTATGTTACTGCTTCCTGTTTTCATGGTGTACAAGTACAAGAATCGTATTGGTTATATGTTTCTTTTATTGTTCCTTGGTTTTATGGTATCTGCCCATATGAACTCTGGCTTTAGTAGCGAAAATGCCAAACCAACAAGTCTCTTGTATGTACTTAATACAGATCAAAAAAGAGCACAATGGGCAACTTATGAGAATAAACTCTCCACATGGACATCCCAATATCTGGGAGAAACCAAAAAAAGGCCGGACAGTCTTGCTGCATTTAATATAAGCAGCAAATACGATACCGGATTTACCTATATGGCAGACGCCCCAATCAAAGCAGTTTTGCCTCCAAATATTGAGGTTGCGGTCGACACGGTTATTGGAAATAAACGTATGTTTGAGTTTTGCATTACCCCACAGCGCGACGTAAATCGTTTGGACATCTTTACAAACGAAGTAACTATTTTAGAAGCAAAAGTGAATAATGTTGCATTATCTGATTACTATCTGGAGCATAGGAAAGGAGCTAAGCTAATTACACATTTTATAAGTAATAATGATTTTACAGAAATACAGCTAAGCATTCCTAAAGATGAATCTTTAGAGCTAACCTTATGCGAGGCCTCTAATGATCTGCTGGATAATCCTTCATTTACTATACCCGAAAGACCGGAAGCAACCATTCCGATGCCTTTTGTACTCAATGATGCTGTTTTATTGATTAAAACGATTAAATTTTGAAAAATACAATAGGAATTATGGGATGCGGATGGCTCGGGTTACCACTGGCCAAATCTCTTATACAAGCCGGCTATAATGTACATGGAAGCACTACCAATAAGGACAAACTGGATACCTTAGAGAAGGAAGGAATAAAGCCCTTTATGGTCATTTTGAGTGAGGAAAGTGTTACAGGCTCAATTACAGAATTTCTAAACAAGCTTGACATCCTTATAATAAATGTACCCCCCAGGCTCCGGGGTAACAACAACGAGAACTATGTTCTTAAAATGAATCTTTTGCACTATGAGATCGGAAAATCCAGCGTCAAAAAAATAGTGTTTGTGAGCAGTACTTCGGTATATGGAGCTGCTAAGGGTGAGGTAACTGAGGATACCCTTCCTATCCCTGTAACAGAATCCGGAAGGCAATTAGTAGAGGCTGAAAATATTTTTCAAAACGACAAATCACTTCAAACCACCATCCTCAGATTTGGAGGTCTTATAGGACCCAACAGACACCCTGTTACAATGCTATCCGGTAAGAAAGGGCTTACTAATGGGAATGACCCTGTAAACCTAATACATTTAAATGATTGTATTCATCTTATAAAAACGGTGCTTGAAAATAATTGGTGGGATCAAATCTTTAACGGTGTCTACCCGGATCACCCTTTGAAAAGAGACTATTATTGCCAAATGGCAGATAAGAATAAGCTTCCAAAACCTCAATATCTGAACCCTGAATCCTTAAAAAGTGGGAAAATAATACATAGTAGGAATTTTCTTAATAATAATGCTGTCTTTTATACTGGAATAAACTAGCATTTCACAACAACTACAACCACTTTTACAACAAAAACATCGATAAAAGGTTAATTTATGGCGTTGATTTTCAACTTTTTATAGACAATCCGTATCTTTATGTAAACATTAAATCCCAAAATCTCATGGAAAAAACAAAATTAAAGGGGAGGATTTTAATGGAACTGGAAAGTCTCATCTCCCGTAGTTGTGCAAAATCCAAAATAACCAAAAATTTTCAGAGCCTGCACAAGGCTATTGTTAAGAATCATTACAATGCTACAGATGTGTCTATTGATTATCACCGCAAAAGAATAGCAATGGATATTGTAATGAATGAAGAGGATTATGATCCTAAAAAAATTAATTTGAGACTACCTACATTATACACAAACTTGTTTTTTAACAATTTGTGCGAATTTCTAAAATCCTGTGTTGACAAGGATAACAGGAGTCTTGCGTTTTATGCCTGGTTATTAAATTCTTATACCAAAAAAGAAGAAGAATTAACCCTGGCGTAAGTACTTCAAAACTAAAGACCACCATATTAAAAGGATGCCATTGGCATCCTTTTTTATACATCCTTATATATATCAAAACCAGTCCATTGGCCAAATCAAAAAGGTAAGATGGGTCATTTACTAATTGTTATACGTTAAAAAAATCCATAAAATCGACTTTTAAGAGTTTCCTTATGCAAAGACCAAAAAAAATGTGTTAATTTTGCCGCACGAAAATTATACGATAATGAAGAAGTTTATATTTATTCTTATTACTAGTTTAGGAGTCTTTCACGGTGGTTATTCACAAACCAACTCAGAGCTTCAAAAACATTTTGAGGCTTATTATACGGAAATGAGAAAACAGTCCGATATAAACGGCGTAATCAATGCGTTAACTCATTTAAATGTCCTTTCACCTTCCGTTGAAAGGAGAGATACCCTTGCATATGTATATGCCAATAACAACCAGCATCTGCAGGCTTTAAATACTATTGGAATAGAAAAGCTCGATACAGATTCTGATCTTGCAGTCCAGGTAAAGGCCATTTCATTAAAAGCTTTGAACCAGCCCAAAAGAGCCCTTGAACAGTTTGAGGTTCTATATTCCAGGCAACCCAACGCCTATTTGGCCTATGAACTGTCAGATCTCAAGATTCAGTTAGGAGATAACACTGGTGCCAATATCAATATTGAATATGGTATTCTTAACTCCAAAGATGATATGAAGTATTCTTTTTATGAAAGACAGCAGCCATATGAAGTATCCCTTAAAGCAGCTTTTTATCATTTAAAAGGTCTTGTTCAATACAATATGAATAAGGATGATATAGACCTGGCAATTACCACCATTGATGAAGCCCTAAAAATTGATCCTAATTTTAATCTGGCCAGCTTAAGTAAGCAGGCCCTGGAATCAAGGAAAGCTGCACCTGCCGAAAAACAGAATTAAGGTAATCTGACCAGAATAGCATTAAAGCGGGCAATTGTTGTCCGCTTTTTTATTGCTATAATTTTAGGGATGTTACATAGTGGTTTCTTAAGACGAGGTTATAGCCCGCCTTTCTTCAGTTAACTTAAATAATAAATCTAAGCCATTTTTCGTGTTCTTCACCAACACCTTTTTAGCAAAGAGCGTCATTAGTAGTTTCTTCATTATGGATTTTGTTTCCCAATATATTTCTATTTTCAATTTGCATGAATTTTCTGAAATTGGACTTATAGTATAAAATTGATATACTGTATCTGCCACGGGAATACTCTTAGTCATTTCTCCATAGACATATTTTCCCCGTTTAACTTTTTTCTTTACAGCCACAAAGTTCAAATGCTTATTGTTTATAACACAGACGTGTTCTGAACCCAGTCTGGTAACTTCATTTTCATTATACTCAAATTTATCCACCCCATGAACCCAAAGATGTCGATATGTAAGGTTGGTAATATACTCCATAAGAGATTCAGCAGCTATTGCAAAATCCTTTTCTAAAACAATACCGGGTGGTTTATCAAGTACTACCTCTTTGGCTGTAGAATACTCAATTATATTTAGTTTGCTACTATCAATTAAGGAGTATATGTATTCCATTTCTTTTTGGTCATAAGTGTCTTTCCCCTGTTTAAATCTGAACACTTTGCTATAATAGTAAATGGGAAGCTCAATATCCGAAGAGAGTTCTTTGCTTATTAGCACGTAATTATCACTTTCAACAGAATTCTTTAGTAACCTGTGTGCTTCTATTACCTGTTTCCCAAAAGGTTTTCTATTGCCCTGTACCTCGATAAATTCTATGTCGCCACAATGTGCTACAATTTTTAATTCCAGTTTTGGAGCTGTTGCACAAGCATTACACGGGCATATTCTATTCTTTTCCAAAAGTTTGAGATGCCCCGCAAATGCTGTAAACATGGTTTCAATCTGGGCGAGCAATTTTTCCTGTGAAAGCAGCTCTCCTTCGCGATAGAAAAAAAGAGCATCGCCTTCTACCTCGGCCAGCTGCAGCTCCTCCGTATTGGCCTCTATAAGCACTTCCAATAATTCGGCAATAACATGCTGACTATGTGCAACTTCAGTGGTCTGCACAAATTTGGTAAAACCCGAAATGTCTGGTATGAAAAGTAACGACTTGGCCATGATGATAAATAACTGCTTTGAAAACTACTACCTAATAAGTCTTGAAATTACGTCAAACTTTCACAGCACTCTAAAATTATTTTAACTTCACTATTTTTATATTCTGAACCAGTTATTAATTACTAAAGACATATGACAAAAAGAATCTTAAATTATTTG
>CAJQNH010000093.1 GCA_905479615.1 uncultured Eudoraea sp. | reverse complement strand
AGCAGCCAAAGCTGATATCTCACCCAAAGAATGCCCGGCAACCATATCGGGATTAAAATCATTACCAAGGGTTTTTGCCAGAATAAATGAATGTAAAAAAATTGCCGGTTGAGAAAACTTTGTTTGTTTCAAATCTTCAGCAGATCCTTCAAACATAACATCAGTAATTGAATATCCTAAAATATTATTGGCTCTTTTAAAATATTCTTGAGCCAATTTGGATTTTTCAAATAACTCTTTTCCCATACCCGGAAATTGAGTGCCTTGACCAGGGAATAAATAAGCATGCATAAATTCAATAGATTGTTAAGATTTTTAATAAATCAATTTTTAGCAGAAATAGGATCGATAAGAAAATAAACACCTTATTGATAACTAGAATCTTAGTATTCTTGTCAAGAATTAAATATGATTATCATAGGAAATCCTACTTTCAAATATATTATAAATATATACTTTAGAACAGAATTAAAATCTAATTCTTTAAATTTTCATAAAGCCAAGACAACATTTTATGTTTACGGCCCTGCTTTTACACAAGACATACTAGAACAAAAATATTCTATAATCCGATTTATGGTTTTTTAAAGGTTCCCGCAAAACGCATTATAGTATGTCACCACATCCAAAGGCCTGGTAATCGAAAGCTTTTTTATTTTTTCTACCAAGGTCGGACAATCCCAAAAATAGCTTGTCAAGCGTTTCTTTTTAAGACCAAAGATGCCTTGGGTAGCCCTTTCCATGGTGGTATCGCCGACCCGTAGAAATAGTTCAAATTGATCAAGGAAATCATTGTCGTCATGTATAAATTCCCTTGCATAGCAACTTAAGGGTCCCTTGGCCAATACCTTTAAAAAGATTTTTTTGCCATATCCGGATCGAGTATAATAATTAATCCTAAAAAACTGACTTTCCTCAGCATACCATAGCGATTCATAGGTATGTATACCTGCACTATAACTCGAAATATTCTCCGCACTGTAGCGCTTAACCTTACCGCGTTCATTCTTGAACCTAATCTTTTCAAAAAGCGACCCATCATTCCGGTCTTTAACGGATCCGTAAAGGGTATCATTACCATTGAAAACTATGTATCCGGGTTCAAAGGCTTGGGCCCTGATTGTTTGGAAAGAGAAACAAAGAATTAGTGCGGAGAGCGCTAAGCCAAACTCTTTGCCTCTAAGTAGAAAAGCATTGGATTCCATAAAAAATAGTTTAAAGTCCTCTGAAATCAAATAGCATACCATAATCATCAAACCTATTTATTTTTGCTAAAATGCCTGCTTAACCAGAAAGGATTAATGATTTTAAGGTCTTCTAACAGTTATTATAGTGATGTTACTAGTAATGGTATGCCCCGGGATGACAATATGTGGTTATTTAAGTTAAAGCCAAATGGAAAGTTTAACAACTTAAAAATGGTCTTGCATTTTCCATTCCAGACACCACTTCTTCGTTCAGGGCTTTGCATAGCATGGCATTATACCTATCTCCTCTCCTCCTATCCACCTGTACCAAAAAAAGCTATGGTGGACAGACACGAAACAACTTGCCCGCCGCTGGCGTACTATAGTATATTTTGTGTTATTAGCTTAACCCGTAGCCATAATCAAGAAAATTGTCATGCTGGCTCAAACGCTATAAAAACAGATAATTGGCAGTACCTTTATCCCATAAAAGAATTAAATTTCATTGGTGCTAATTCATAAACAAAAAAGTATGCCATTTAATAAATTACATCCGGCCCTACTTGATGCATTAGAGGTACGTTCTATTAAAACCCCTACTCCTCTCCAAAAAAGAAGCATTCCCGTTATAAAGAGTGGTGCCAACGTATTTTGTATTGGCCCTAAAGATTGTGGAAAAACGACCACCTTAATACTGACTACATTACAAAAACTAAAATGTGAGGCTATAGAAAATGCGCCTCGTGCCATTGTAATTGTCAAAAACAAAAGCAGGGCCTTGGAACTGCATCAAGCCTTTTTGGGCTATACAAAGTACACATCGTTAAGGGTTTATGCCGGGTACGAAGAACTACATATTGATATTCAAAAGTCTGAAATATTTATGGGGATTGACATTCTCATTACCACCCCAAGAATGATTCAAAAACTGTTTCTACAAAATGGAGTGAGTATTTCACAGTTAAAGATTCTAAGTATAGCGGATGCCGATTTTTTATCCCAAAGAAGTGAGTTTACTGCTTTGATTTCTGTGGTTGAGAGTCTGAAAAAATGCCAATTTATAGTATATGCTGAAAATTTTCATCCCCAATTAAAGCGCCTGGAAGACTACTTTATGGAGCATGCCAAATTGGTTCAAAAGTAAAACTGCCTTATGAATCAAAAAACATTAAATATTAGCAGGGCATAAAGGTAGAAACGTAGAAAACGCAATAATCCGAATAGTAAATAAAATCTAAATGGATAATGTATCAGCCCTGCAGCTATACTTGTAATTGAAAATGGGATGGGTAATAAAGCCCCTGCAACAATTAAAAATCCTCCCCATTTGCGAAGCATCTTTACTTGTTTTTGCATTTTTACATCAAAATAGGCATATACCGAGGGCATTTTTGAAATTGCCTTACCCACAAAAAAAGAAAATATTCCCCCAAGGTAGGATAATAGAGCAAGCACTGATAAAAAGAAAATTGGCGCTTCAGTTTTATCGGCCCAGGCAATAAAAATTTCTGGAGGAACTAATCCTAATAGTGACTCTGAGGCAAAGAAAACAGCTAAAATTGTTAAAGGGCTGTAAGTTGTTGTAATTGATGTAAATAAATCATCAAAATCAATAACAAACGCATGAATGAGCCATAATACCACTAAAAATATGGCTATTGGCACAATTACCTTGCCCAAACTAGACTTAACAAATGTGTAAAAACCAGTATAGGAGTAATATTGATGAAGCAATTTAATTCTAGACTTTTTAACACTTGGTTTAAGGCTTGTACTCATAGTTGTTTTGAATTTTTTTCAAATCAAAAAATGGCAAATATAACACATGTCTTATAAAGACAAATTAAGAATCATAATAATTGATTATTTACTTACTATAAAATTGGATGGTAATCTTTTAAGAATTTTTCACACCAATGTTTACCGGTGTTGATGCCATCAAATAATTGAAACTCTTACCTTTTTCTTTTTTAACCTCGTATTATTTAATTTTTCCACTAAGTCCTCTGCAATAGTTACAGGGACGGCAACAAATGCACAATCTTGTTTTAACTCAATAGTCCCTAATTGGTCTTTGTTGATAGCACCTTGTTTAAAAAATAAGCCTGCAATATCGCCTTTTGAGATTTTATCCTTTCTTCCACCCGAAATAAATAGGGTTTCCCAAAATTGTGGTTTATGGGTAGCTTTTTTAGTAATATCTATCGCTTTAGCATTTTTAATAAACTCTGGTAAGTGCTCCTTTTTCCATACCAAAACATAAGCTGTTCCTTTTGCATTTACCCGTGCTGTTCTGCCATTTCTGTGGGTAAACTCTGCCAGAGTCCTGGGAAGTTCATAATGAATGATATTCTTCATTTCCGGAATGTCGATACCTCTTGCTGCTAAATCAGTAGCTATTAGTATTTGACAGGTGCCGTTTCTAAACTTAATTAAAGAGCGTTCTCTGTCTCTTTGCTCCATACCACCAGAAAAACAAGCGTAATTAATACCGTTTTTATCTAAATAAGCACTCACTTGTTCAATACTGTCTCTTAAGTTGCAGAATATGATTACCGGTTCATTGCCGATGTGTTGTAATAAATCTAACAAGGTTTGCAACTTATTTTTATCTGGTGCAACCACAGTTTTAATAGCTAGTTTAGATGTTGTTTTATCTTTTAAATAATTGATGGTTGTAGGCCTGTCTAATCTCACAAAACCTGGAATAGTAACGCTATGAGTAGCAGACGTAAGTATGCGCTTATTTGTATTAGGTAATTGACTTATAATATCTTTCATTTCATCTTCAAAACCAGTTTCCAACGACTTATCAAACTCGTCTAATACGAGTGTTTTAATATTTGATTTTGAAAAACGGTCATTGCCAAAATGATCTGCTATCCTGCCCGGCGTTCCAATTAAAATAGCCGGAATATGTTTTAATTCAATTTTATCTTTAGACATAGGTCTCCCGCCATAAACCGCATTTACCTTAAAACCTGAACCCATATTACGAACTACTTGTTCAATTTGTATGGCTAGTTCCCGGGAAGGCACTAGAATCAATGCCTGTACTTGATTACATTCTGCATCTAATGATTTAACTATAGGCAATAGAAAAGCCAAAGTCTTACCCGTCCCCGTTGGAGAAAGAAGAACCGTATTCGTAGTTTTTTCAATGACAGCAATGGCTTCTTCTTGCATTGGATTCAATGCATATATTTTTAATTTTTCTAAAATATCTTGTTGTTTTCGAATGCTATTAGCCATATGTATTACTTCTTTTGGGAAGCCTTTGTTTTTATATTAGTAGCAGTGTTATGTACTAAATAATCTGCTAGTACTTTTTCCATCAATTCTTCTTTAGTCAAATGATGAAATATCGTTTTTATTTTTTCTTTAGTCTCTTTAGAAATGTTCCGGCTTGGCTTGGTCTTAAATATTTTTTTAGCCCACAAAACCAAATTAGTTTCTTCCCTATTTTCCGCATTTTGCTTTTTGAATTCACTAAAAACAAGGCCTAACTCTTTTTCAAATCCGGGAATATCTTTAATTTCCTCTTGTTGTATGATGCTTAGGGAGAGTCCCTTTGCTCCTGCCCTGGCCGTTCTGCCACTTCTGTGTACATAGGTTTCAAAAGTATCTGGCAGATGATAATTAACTACATAAGAGATTTCCTTAACATCAATGCCCCGAGCTGCTAAATCGGTAGCTACCAGAATATCAATAAACCCTTCTCTGAATTGTCCCATGATTCGGTCTCGGATACCTTGGGTTAAGCTACCATGAATAGCGCCGGATGAGAATTTGTTCATGGCCAATTTTTTCGCCAGTTTATTAACAGCCGCCTTGGTTTTACAGAAAATAACGCCTCGCTCTCCTTCTTTGGTATTTAGAAAGTGAAGCAATACTTCTAGTTTTTCTATGGGTTCAACTACCACATATTTATGATCGATACCTTGATGACCAACCTTTGCCATATCTGCTTCAAGGTGTACGACATGTTTTGACATATAATTCTGCACCAATTGTTTTATGCTACCCGGCATGGTTGCTGTAAATAAGAGCGTTCTTCTTGATTTGGGAATTTCCTTAACAATAATTTCCAGGTCTTTTTTTAATGCACTAACCATCTCATCAGCTTCATCTAAAACTAAATACTTTAAGTTTTGAATGCTGACGGCCTTACGCTGTACTAAATCAATTAATCGGCCTGGAGTTGCCACTACAATATGTGTCACTTTTTTTAGGCGTTCTATTTGAGGTTTAATAGGAATACCTCCACAAACAGCAGCTATAGAAATAGATGGACTATGCGAAGTAAAAGACAACAGGTTCGTATATATTTGTTGTCCTAATTCTCGCGTAGGGGCTAATATTACTGCCTGTACTTTGGTATTTTCCGGATCGATCAATTGTATTAAAGGCAACCCGAATGCTGCGGTTTTACCTGTTCCAGTTTTTGCCAAAGCAACTACATCTTCTTTTTGGTTTAATAGTATTGGAATTGTTTTGTTTTGAATATCGGTGGGAACAGAAATATTTAAATCAACTAAACTTTGCATTAGTTGTTCATTAATTCCTAAATCAGAAAAAAATTTTGCCATAAAATTACTTTATGCAAAGATAGCTACACTTGTGGAGGGAATACCACCAATTTGGTTTCTTATTCTTTTTATTAGTGAGATATAAAAACACCTGTTTAATTAGAAGGCGCTATTAATTCAATTTCATTGCAAATTATGGGCTTTGAAGAGTGTGTCGTCGGCTTGTATAATAACTGCCTGTATTCATATTATGCTGCGGCGGACCATGCCATAGGCAGGCAGGCATTTATTAAGGGCTGGCTAATTCATATTAAGGAGCGTAGCAACAATTGTATATATTTACATTAGCAATTGTTCACGTAACCTTTGGTGTCTTTATGAATCAGTATAAAACTAAATTTCCTGAGAGATTATTTGCTTGCTGGCATCCTGTTGGGTATAGTCGTGAAATAAAGGCAGAGGAACCTTTTGGCACTATTCTTTTGGACGAAACCATCGTTATTTGGCGAACTTCAGATGGTCGTGCTCATGCGATGCACGATCTGTGTATTCACAGGGGAACGGCATTATCCTTAGGTTGGATAGAAAAGGATTGCATCGTATGCCCCTATCATGCATGGCAATATGATAAGAAAGGGGATTGTGTTTTGATTCCACAAGCACCCAATGTTGAAATACCCGTGAAAGCAAAAACCCCAACCTATTATTGCCAGGAAAAATTTGGCTTGGTATGGGTTGCCCTAAAAAAACCTGAATTTGATTTACCTCAAATATCTGAGTATGAAAATACAGATTGGAAATTGGTAAATACCGGGCCTTTCGATTGGAATAGTGATAGTTCCAGACAGCTTGAAAATTTCACAGATTTTGGTCATTTTGCCTGGGTACACCCGGGTTTATTAGGAGACCCTGAACGGCCAGAGGTACCCGATTGTAAGGTAACAGTGAAAGGTTCTGTCTTACATTATTCAGTAGTCAGACCGGAAGCTGCCAATAGTGTTGATTTTCCCATTTTCGCGAATGAGGAAGTAGTTAAACCAGAACGACGAAGTGATTATGAGCTACATCTCCCCTACACCATTGTGCTCCGTTTGGGTTGGGGTGGTGAAAAAGGGATGGTTTATTTCTTTGCGTCACAACCCATTTCACACAACCGATGCAGAGGATACTGTATTATTGGACGTAACTATGACCACGATGAGCCCGATACTATATTACAGGATTTTGAACAGCTTATTTTTAATCAGGATAAACGTGTGGTAGAATCACAAAGACCCAAACAAGTACCTTTTGATTTTACTGAAGAACTTCATTTAAAATTTGATGCAGTTGCCATGAACTACCGCAGGGCAATGAAAAAACAAAAATTGGACTATTAAAAAAACTATGGAATTAATTTCAAAATTCAAATTTAATACCTACGTCGACTTCTATTCCTGTTCTTATGGTTATTTTGAGCTCCGCTACTATTTGAGTTTCGATTCCTGTTGCGATTAGAATTGTGCGATCGCTGTTGTTTTTTTTCCGTTTTGATTTCCACCTCGTCTTCACTATCCACAAATTGGTGTGGCGTCATACGAGGGACTTCCTGTTGAATGAGTTTTTCAATATCCCGCAGGTAGGGTTGTTCTTCTCTGTCACAAAAAGACAAAGCAATACCACTGGCACTGGCGCGACCTGTTCGCCCAATCCGGTGTACATAGGTTTCCGAAACATTGGGAAGGTCATAATTGATGACTAAGGATAGTTCCTCCACGTCTATACCCCTTGCTGCAATATCTGTAGCGATCAATACTTTTAGTTTTCCATCCTTAAAGTCACCTAAAGCCTTTTGCCTGGCATTTTGTGACTTATTGCCGTGAATAGCAGCCGACATAATATCGGCCTGTCTTAATTTTTTACCGATTTTATCGGCACCATGTTTTGTTCTGGAAAATACTAAAACAGAATCATTAGGTCTCTCTTTTAAAAGAAGTATTAATAATTTGGGCTTGTCACCCTTACTTACAAAATAGACACCCTGTTCCACTTTTTCAGCAGTAGCTTGTTCCGGTTTGATAGTCACTCGCTCAAAATCGCCCAGCATTTTTCTGGAAAGCGCTACAATATCTTTAGGCATGGTTGCCGAAAAGAAAAGTGATTGTCGTTTTGCGGGTAGTTTGGCAATGATCTTTTTAATATCGTGAATAAAGCCCATATCCAACATATGGTCGGCTTCATCCAGGACCACAAATTCTAAGTCCCGAAAAGAAATATAGCCCTGGTTCATCAAATCGAGCAAGCGGCCAGGTGTGGCTACCAGGATATCAACACCATTTCTTAGTGCGCTTACCTGTTTCCCTTGCTTGACACCACCAAAAATAACGGTGTTTCGCAAACCTGTAAATTTTCCATATGCGGTTAAACTTTCGCCTATTTGTATGGCCAGTTCGCGTGTTGGAGTAACAATCAGGGCCTTGAGCCGTCGTTTACCTTTTTGTCCGTTTTGCGTATTATACAACTGCTGAAGTATCGGAATTCCAAATGCTGCAGTTTTTCCTGTTCCCGTTTGTGCTACCCCCAAAAGGTCTTTGCCTTTGAGGAGAATGGGAATTGCTTGTTCTTGAATTGGGGTGGGATTTTCGTAGCCTTCTGTCTGAAGTGCTTTAAGTATAGGTTCGGCCAGGCCGAGTTCTTTGAATGTCATTATTTTAAATAAGGCGCAAAGGTACGCTTAATTAGACTGAGAACGGTGAAGTATGATGTTTGAGCAAGAAATACGTCACAACCCGGCAACAGCAGCTTCAGCACAGCGTTCACCATCCATGGCCGCTGATACAATGCCACCTGCATAACCACCGCCTTCGCCGCAAGGGAACAAACCTTTAATTTCCGGATGCTCTAATTTTTCGTTTCTGGGGATGTTTACCGGAGACGAAGTCCTTGATTCTACTCCCACAATATTGGCTTCTGAAGTGTAGTAGCCTTTCATTTTCTTTCCGAATTCTGCAAATCCCGTTCTTAAACGGCTTCCAATCAGCCTGGGAAGTAACGAATGCAAGGGTGCGGATCTGAGCCCCGGTTGGTACGATGTTGGGTTTAAATCTGAAGAGAGTATACCTTCTACAAAATCTGTTAAGCGCTGGGCAGGTGCGGTTTGGGATCTCCCACCGGCCGTAAAGGCCAATCGTTCTAAATCTTTTTGGTATTCCAACCCTTTTAAGACGCCATACTTTTCATATTTGGGTATATCTTCATCCACGTTTATTTCAACAACAATGCCCGAATTTGCGAAAAGGTTATTCCGTTTTGAGGGCGACATTCCGTTAACAACTACTTCTCCCGGGGATGTTGCCGCTGGAACTATAAAACCACCCGGGCACATACAAAACGAATACACTCCACGATTTTTTACTTGTTGCACCAAACTATAGGAGGCGGCCGGAAGCAAATCATCACGCTCCCCTTTGCAATGGTATTGAATAGAATCTATAATTTGCTGTGGATGTTCTACCCGAACCCCCATAGCAAAGGACTTTGCTTTTAGGGCAATGTTCTTTTTTTCAAGAAGGTAAAAAATGTCACGTGCAGAATGGCCTGTCGCCAGAATAACCCGTGACACTGGCATTTCATTTCCATCTTGTAAAATAATAGATTTTAACTGATTACGTGCTGTTATCAAATCAACTACTTTAGTATTGAATTGTACTTCCCCTCCATACCTGAGTATTGTTTCCCGAATGTTCTGAACAATTTTAGGGAGTTTATTCGTACCAATATGCGGGTGCGCATCAATAAGAATTTGCTCTGTTGCACCATGGTGTACCAGACTTTCAAAAATGCGTCTGACATCACCACGTTTTAGACTCCGTGTATATAATTTTCCATCAGAATAGGTGCCTGCACCACCTTCCCCAAAACAGTAATTGCTATCCTCGTTTACAATATGGTCCTGGTTGATGGCCTTTATATCCCTGCGACGATTTTGCACATTTTTACCTCGCTCAAGAACAACTGGCTTGAAGCCAAGCTCTAAACAACGCAATGCGGCCCACATTCCAGCAGGACCAAAACCGATGATATGAATGGGTTTGGCTTTTGAAACATCTTTATAATCAAAGGAGTAGGTAGAACTCTCAGGAGCTTTTTCCTTAATGTAAATGGCAAGCTTGTAATTGAAATAAATGGTTTGTTTTCGCGCGTCAATGGACTTACGGAGCACCCTTATTGTAAAATGATTTTCAGGAATACCCAGGGTTTTGGCAGCTTTGCGCATAAGGATGCCTTGCTGGCCTTCTTCCTTCAATGGTACCCTTACCTGGATGTTTCTGATCATAAGGCAAAATTACTCGAAATAAAGTAGTGTGTTTGATATAATTATAACCATAGCAAGTTGCAGCTAAAAACCAATCTTAAGTTATAGTTATTTCCTTCTTTTGCTTTTATTATAATTCTTATCACCTCTGGTTTTTGGCTTTTTATATTTGGCTTTAATTATGCGTTTATAAGACCCTCTTTCATTTGTTTTCTTATTTTTTTCAGCCTTTTCGTGAAAACTTGCTCCACGTTCTTGCTCATTGCTTTGTTTATGTGGATTATTTGGTTCTTTAGTCTGAGGTTGTTCTTCAGGAGTTAGCCTTGTAGCGATTTCTACGTCCCTTGGAAATGGAATTTGTTTAATTTCCATATTCATAAGTGCTTCAATAGCATTTTTATAGGCAATTTCTTTCTCTGTATAGAATAATAGGGATTCTCCCTTCTTTTCTGCACGACCGGTACGACCAATACGATGCATGTAATTTTCAGGAAAATGCGGGGTGTCAAAGTTTATGACATGAGTTATTTCGTTTAAATCCAGACCACGGGCCATTACATCGGTAGTGACCAATACCCTATTTATGCCTTCATCAAACTGTTTAATAGATCGCATTCGGTAGTTCTGCGTTTTATTAGAGTGAATTACACAAATTTCATCATTATACAGCTCTTGTAATTCTTCAAACAAACGATCGGCACTTCTTTTATTTGCAACAAAAACGAGTACTTTTTTAAAGGTAGCTACCTCTTTTAACAGCTGTACGAGTAAATTTGCTTTCGTATAAAAATTGGGAACAGCATAGCTGCTTTGTTTAATATTTTCTAATGGTGTACCACTTAAGGCAACTGAAATCTTTACTGTCGAAATAAAAAATTTAGCGATTATATCTTCTATATCTTCTGTCATCGTTGCCGAAAACATAATATTTTGACGCTTTGCTGGTAATAAATCGAAAATATTGGTAAGCTGAAACCTAAACCCTAAATCCAGCATGACATCAACTTCATCAATGACTAATTTCTTAATTGATTTTAACTGCAATGCACGACTTAAAACCAAGTCATACAAACGGCCGGGGGTTCCTACAACTATATCCTGACCCTCTTCTAAAAATGCCTTTTGAGTGTTTATATTGGTGCCGCCATACACCCCTACTACCCTATTATTAAGATATTTACTAAATTTTTTAATCTCATCGACAACCTGTACTACCAATTCGCGTGTGGGCACTAAAATTAAAACTCTTGGATGCTTTTCTGTTGAAAACGTAAGCGTTTGTAAAATGGGCAACATATAAGCAAATGTCTTACCTGTTCCCGTTTGCGCAATACCTAAAACATCTTTACCCGATGATATTACCGGAAAGGCCTGAGATTGAATTGGTGTTGGATTCGTATAACCTAAATCGGTTATAGCAGACCGTAGTTGGTTAGAGATTTTAAATTCATCAAACGATTGCATCTTAATCAAATTTTATGCAAAAGTAAGGTATTACAGTTACTGGAAGGCATTTAATCATGGCTGGTTACTTTATAATAGGAATTCATGCAGCTCGTTCATCGGTGTCACACCCCTCATCCCTCCTACGCCTAAATTA
>CAJQNH010000092.1 GCA_905479615.1 uncultured Eudoraea sp. | reverse complement strand
TTCGGTTCCGGTAGGTTTAATTTTTCGATGCGTGCCCAGTAATCCGGAAGTAGGAGATATGTAGAGCATTGAACAGTACAGACTGCCACTTATATCGTCTTTTTCAGTCACACCTATTACCAGGTAGGTTTTATTTTTTTTTGAAATGTCTACGAGTCTTTTAAGATCTTCACTCTGCACATTGAGGCTGTTTTCATAGTATTCAGCATAAAGCTTGCGCCCCTTTTCAGATCTGCTGCCTATGGTGGCACCGAATGTAAAACCTCTTGGATAACCCGGTATAAAAGATTCCGGAAAAACCAATAAATCACATCCCTTTGCTGCATTTGTTTTGGTGAGCTGCTCAATTTTAGAAATTGTTTCCACCTTATTAAAAAAAACAGGGCTTTCCTGGACTACTCCTACTTTTATTCGCATAGACTGAAATTCTTAAATAGAATTTATTTTAGATTTCGGGGACTCTAAGGTATCCAATTTTAATAAAAGTGCAGTCTAAATTCCCAAAATAACTTTAGCTATCCAGAAATAAATGAGGATTCCGAAAATATCATTACTTGTTGTAATAAAAGGACCGGTAGCAATAGCCGGATCTATCCCCCTTTTATTCAGAAACAAAGGGATAAAGGTGCCTATTATTCCTGCAGCGATGATTACCACAACCAGGGAAATTGAAATAGCGAGTGCCGCAGGAAAATTGCCTTGCCAGAACCAGGTAAAAACTAAAAGTACAAGTCCCAGGATTAGACCATTTAGTGTGGCCAGAAGCATTTCCTTAATCAGGCGATTACTAATGCTTCCCTTAAGGTCATCATTAGCGAGTCCCTGCACAATAATCGCACTTGATTGTACACCAACATTACCCGCCATCGCAGCAATTAAAGGTGTGAAAAAGAAAAGGATTGCATGCTTGCTTATCATTTCTTCAAAACCTCCCATGATGGCAGCCGCGCCAATACCGCCTAAAAGACCCAAAAACAACCAGGGTAAACGGGCTCTTGTCAAATCCCAGATACTATCATCGGCCTCCACATCCTGTGAAATACCTGCCGCCATCTGGTAATCTTTCTCAGCTTCTTCTTTTATAACATCTACGATATCATCAATGGTAATTCTGCCAACCAACCTACCAATCTCATCAACTACGGGAATTGCTTCAAGGTCGTATTTAGACATAATCTTAGCTACTTCCTCGGGTTTTTCATTTACGTTAACCCGATCCACTTTTGGAATATAAACATCTTTAATCGGAGATTTAGTGGATGTGGTTAAAAGATCCTTAAGTGAGAGTCTGCCTTTTAGTTTGTCATCATCGTCTACCACATATATAGAGTGCACCCTCGTAACATTTTCGGCCTGGGCTCTCATTTCTTTAACGCAGGTTAGCACATTCCAATTTTCATTTACTTTTACCAACTCCTTGGCCATAAGTCCACCTGCAGAATCTTCATGGTAGCGCAAAAGATCTACAATATCTTTGGCATGTTCCCGGTCTTCTATTTCCGAAATTACTTCTTCAACAATTTCCTGTGGAAGTTCTCCCACAATATCCGCAGCATCATCTGTGTCCAGTTCATCTAATTCTTCCGCTATTTCCTTGGAAGACAAATTATTAAGAACCGCCTCCCGCATATCGTCATCCAATTCAATGAGTACGTCGGAAGTTTTATCACTATCCAGAAGTTTAATAAGATAGGTTGCTGAATCTTCACTAAGATCATTGGCTATTTCTGCAATATCGGCATAGTGGATCTCGTCCATAAAAGACTTTAAATCTGTGTCTTTCCTGGATTTTATAAGCAGTTCAATTTCTGCCAGCAGCTCGTCTGTGAGTTTAAATGGAGTCATCACCTATCTTCTTGGTCAGCGCGATAAATTGGGCAACTGCCAATTCTTCGGGACGCCGGTCAAAGATAGCATCTTCTTTTAGATTATCAGAAAGGTTAAATATTTTTAAACTGTTTCTTAAGGTCTTACGTCGCTGGTTAAAACCTGTTTTTACTACTCTAAAAAACAATTTTTCATCACAATCCATTGTTAAATCATCTTTTCTTACAAGTCTTAATACCCCTGACTCTACTTTTGGAGGGGGATCAAAAACCTCCGGATTAACAGTGAAAAGATATTCGGCATGATAGAATGCCTGAACTAATACAGAAAGAATACCATAGGTTTTATTTCCTTCTTTGGCACAAATGCGCTGAGCTACTTCTTTTTGAAACATTCCTGAAAATTCCGGAACCCTGTTCCGAATTTCCAATAACCTGAAAACAATCTGAGTAGAAATGTTATATGGGAAATTACCGGTTATGGCAAAAGGCTCCTTATTAAACAAAGTTGAAAGGTTGTATTTTAGGAAGTCGGCCTGTATTACTTCAAGTGAGTTATTTTGCTGCAGAATTTCATTGTGTTCCAACTGAAAGCTATGGTTGAGGTAAATGACAGATTCCTCATCTAGCTCCATGGCTACAAGGTTCATAGAGCGCTGCAACAAATATTTTGTAAGGACTCCTGTACCGGGACCAATTTCAAGTACATTGCTATAACCTTCCATAGAAAGGGTATACGCTATTTTTTTGGCAATTTCTTCATCTTTAAGAAAGTGTTGCCCCAAATATTTTTTAGCTTTAACCGGACTTTCTACCTGGTAGTCGCTCTTCTTAAACGAGCTGTGCTTTTTACGTTTTTTGGCCATTTCTAGTTCGGTTTCGGGGTAGAGCCTATATAAGCCCAGGCACTTTTGCCCGAGTTCAGGGTTACTTTAATTCTTTTATAGGCCGGGCCTTCATATTTATCAACTTCCAAAATTTCTTTATTGCTGCACATATAGACTCTGCCATTCACAAAATCCGCGGGCTCATCCGAACTTTGCATTACCGGATATACACCAACTACTTTCTCATCTGATAACTTATAGCCTATGAGGGTGTCATTAAAACCGGAGAGTGTTCTTGAAAAAACTGTTAGCTGTATATTTTCCTCCTGTAAGGTACCATAAGTAAAAAGATACTCAGTAGCATTTAATCTATGTGCAGGATACTCTTTAATAACTGCCAGTTCTGTTCTGAAGGCAACAAATTTATTCCCAAAGTGCCTCGTTACCTCCTCACGCATTCTTTCAGCATCCTCTACGTAATATTTATCCAGAATTTTTTTGTTTTCAGCGGTGTACTGTATGGAATAAGTAATGCCTCCCATTTCTTCCTCGACAAGTACTTTTACCATCTTGGCCTTTATGAATTTTCCTGTCTCCAGGACCTCTGGAATATGCGTTTCCTGCATCCATTCCAACCATTTATCGTGAACAGATTCATCTATATTAATTGTAACATTGTAGATAATCATACATCAAATGTTATATGTCAGCAAATGCAAATTTAGTTAATACTATCGCCACGTAATATTCGGAAATTTTTGCGTGCCAGCGGAAAGTAATAGCTGTCCTGATAATTATAAATTATTTTCTCGTATTGTTCTTTAGCTTTTTCAGGTTCATTTAAGATTTTCCTATAGAGCTCTGCAAGAGCAAAATGGGCGTCATCGGCCAAAATATCATTTCCATAAAACTCAACAATTTTAAGATAGTTAAATTCTGCCCCCTCATAATCTTTGATAAGCTCCAAAAGTTCCCCTTGTTTTAAAAGTGCCTCATCTTCTATTTTTTCTCCTTTGTGATTTGTGAGAATATCGTCAAAGACTTTAATTGCTTCATCTGTATTCTGCTGATAAGAAAGGAGGTCTGCTCTGGCATACTTCTTTAATGCAGTCTGAGTTGAATCTTCAAGAGAATTATCTGAGATTAAAAGACTTAGCTGCATGGCATCGTTTGCAATAAGTTGCGAAGTTGACCCTCTTAAGACCTTTAATTGTGTAAATGCCCAATCAAAATCACCCTTGTAAAAACTGGTCTGAGCTACTTTAAATCGTGCATCTTGCCCTAAAACATCATTTTTTAAACTTTTTTGGACCTGGGAAAAATTAATTAGCGCTTCGTTGAACTTCTGATCAAAAACAAGGATATCCCCAAGGGCAAGCTTAACATAAGCTTTACTGTAGCGCTCCAGAGGGAGTTCTAAACTTTTCTTGAGAATAGCAACAGCCTCTTGGGGTTTACCTTTTTTAAAAGTGA